>JBFMGS010000196.1:0-1023 GCA_040752635.1 Bacillota bacterium | reverse complement strand
AACGTACTCAGCCAGTTCAAGCGCCTCAAAAAGCTTTTTCTGCTCCCGGTCCATTTCGGTGAGCATGGTCACCACAACCGGTTCTTGAGCGCGCTTGCCCGGATAAATAATCCTGACCTCCTCGATTTTGGAGAGTTTTTCTAACGCTCTGGGTACGGAAATCTTGATCTGTTTATTGGCCAGCTCCCGCAACAAGAGCGAGCTTAACAAAAGGGCCACAAAGCAGTAAAAGGAATGCACCCTGATCTTGTGGTCGGTCCAGTGAAAACAGGGGTCCCAGCTCACCCAGGAGGGGTCCTTCATTTGCTTAAAACACTGCTCGATTTCGTACTGGTCCCGGTAGGTAAGGATAATCTCCTCGGCCGGCCAGTCGTCCCGGTCGGTAAACAGGATGGTTTTTCCTAATGATTTTTTCTTTAATTCTTCGAAAGCCTGGTTGTCAAAACCGAATTCAAGCTTAACTTGATCAGTTGCCTTGTACCAGAAAAGGGTTTTCATAAACTGGCGGGAGAGGATCTGTTCCACCTGTTTGGTGACCGAAGAAACCTTTGGCTTGCGCCCCTTCGGGGAGGGGTTGTTGAGCTTTTCCTGTAATGAAAAAAGCTGCTGCCTGGTCTTGGCCAAATTGTGGTGAATCCCCTGGAGCTGCCCCTTTAATAACGCGGGGTTAAAGACAACCAGCACTGTTCGCGGCGCGTCAAATACTTTGCGCGTCGTCCGGTAATATTTCACCCCGGCCAAACGCTCATTTTGGCAATCCTGGTACTGCTCCAAAGGAATCGTCAAAAGGTCTTGAAAATGGGATAAAACCAGGGAGCCAACGAAATGAAAGGGGCTTTTGTCTAAAAGTTTTAAGTTCTTTTTCGAGTTGTTGCCCTTGTCGGCAACGATGGTAATATCCTGGCACTGGGTAAAAATATCGTTAAACCTTTTAATCAACTCCCGGATGAAGTGGTCAAACTCCACTGGATCGGCCTGGTTGCCCTGGTAAGTGTCGTGAAAAAGAGGAATTCCTCCGTCTCT
>JBFMGS010000195.1:0-1024 GCA_040752635.1 Bacillota bacterium | reverse complement strand
TATATTATAGTTTCAAAATTAAACTAATCCATATATTTGCTGGTGCGGTTTTTATAATGTATGTTTTACCAACGATAAAGTTAGTATGGGATTGGATTGTAAGTTTAAAAGAGAGAAAAGAAAAAGAGGAAGGAAAAGATGTGGCACATATTGATGGAAGAAAAGAGGAAACAAATCCAGGAAGCGCATGAAAAAGAAGCGAAAGCAAAAGCAGAGCTTGAACAAAAACAAAAAGAGATCCAATCACACACTAAAAGAGATGATGAAATAGCTAAACTTAGCAAAAAAGTTAGAGAACTGAAAGAATATACTAACAGACTTAGAAAAGAGAAAGAGGAAGCTAAAAAGGATCTTGAAAAGATAGCGATCCAACAGAAGAAAGAGGAAGTGAAAAAATGATTTATTTAGAGATACTCTTTAGTAAAAATGTCCTTTTTAATGGAGACTATTCTCTGATGAATTGGACACAATTAGGAGATACGATACATCAGCATATCTATAATAGACTACCCGATGTTGGAAAGGAAGAAATGTTTGAGTTTAGAATCATAGTAAGAAGAACAAAAGATTTTCCTCCTCCGTTCCCCACTACTAATTTCCTTCCTATTTTTCAGAGAGTAAAAATGGCAGAAAAGAAAAAAGGAAGTTAAGAAATGAAAGAAGAAGAAATAAAAAACATGTGCGGTAGTATAGGCCTGCAATTGGGAAATATTCTTAGTTGGTTAGAGACTAAGGAAGAAAAAGAGATTTTCATAAAAGAAATGATAGATATAGTAGAACTATTTAAATCTATAAAAATTGTGGAAATATGAGAATTCTTGTCTTAGGCAAAACTAACTCTGGTAAAAGCTATTATGTTTATCATAAGCTCTATGGCAAACTCAGAGACTACAATACTTTGTTATATATTGATCCTAAACCATCTCCGTTTGTGCAACCAATCAGAGCTGATGGTAAAATAATAACACATCTGTCCCAGCTCAAAAACCTCAAAACATCCGAGATAATTCTTAAACCACATTTT
>JBFMGS010000194.1:0-1028 GCA_040752635.1 Bacillota bacterium | reverse complement strand
AGCAAATCAAGTTCATCTCGCGGTTACCGGCTGTGTTCAACCAGGAGAAGGAGGTCAAGGACAAAGCCTGGGCCGAGGGGGGATGGACTGAGGTGGGCGTATTGAGCCGCAACCGGAGGTCTGACTCGGCTGTGTACAAGTGCAAGGAATACGTGGCCGACCTCTTCGGCAGGCCGTATCGGCTCATTGTCGTTCACTCATCGAAGCTTGACAAGAGAAAGGCAGACAAGCTCGAGCGCGACCTGAGTAAACAGAAGGCGGAGCTCGAGGAGAAGGTCAAGAAGTTGTCAGTCCTTGAGTTTGCATGTGAACCAGATGCCAGGGCAGCGCTTGAAAGGCTGAAGCAGGAAAGCGCTGGTCTATTCTACAGTGTTTCGGGAGAGGTGGAAGCCGAGGAGGTCATCTTGAAGCGTGAGAGGCCGGGAAGGCCAAGGAAAGGCGAAGCTCCTCCGGCCAAGACGGTCTACAAAGTGAAGGCACAAGTGGGCGCTCTGAATGAAGAAGCGTATGCGCAGGCAAAGCTGAGGGCCTCGTGTTTTGTTCTGATAACCAACATAGACGACACGAACGAGTTCCCGGCTGAGAGGGTGCTCCGGGAGTACAAGGAGCAGACATCTGTTGAGCTTCAGTTCAAAGCGATAAAGGAGCCGGAGTTCGTTGGTGCGATGTATGTGAAGAAGCCTGAGCGTCTAGAGGCTTTGGCGTACGTGGTGCTGCTCGCGGCGCTGGTGCGGGCGATCATTGAACGACGTGCGAGGCGATATGCAGAGGCCACCGGCGAGGAGCTTCCGATCCCAGGCAAGAGGACCTCAACGCGGCCCACAGCACGTATGATCCTCGATTCGTTTGACCCAATCATTGTGGTGATAATGCCTGACGGCACCCGAGCGCTGGCCGAGTCCCGGCTGTTTCCCGATAAGATGTTTAAAGCTTTAGGGGTATCCCCATCGGTATACCTATGCGCGCTGCAGGAAAAGGCGGGCCCTTGAAATCCCAGGAGCCGCACGGGCAAGGGTGGGAAAGATGGG
>JBFMGS010000193.1:0-1082 GCA_040752635.1 Bacillota bacterium | reverse complement strand
GATGTATATACTGATGTATAGAAGGAGGGATGGGGTAGTGGGTAAGATGGTGAGAAAGCAGTTGTATATAGACCCACGACAGGAAGCCCTTCTCAAGCAACGCGCCAAAGAACTGGGAATCACTGAAGCAGAGTTGGTACGAGAGGCTTTGGATACCTATACCTGGTCTACCAAAAGGGTTCCCCGGGATCTCGCAGTGTGGCAAGAGGAGAAAGCCTTCATGAAAGCCTTGATGAGCCAGGGAGCCGTTCGCGGCGGAAGGCGTTGGACAAGAGATGAACTCCATGAAAGATAGGGTCTTCGTCGATACGAACATACTCGTTTATGCATACGATCGGTCCGAGCCGTCCAAGCAGAGGAAGAGTGTTGACGTCCTTGACCGTCTCGCGCTTACGGGTAAAGGCGTAATCAGCACCCAGGTTCTGTCGGAGTTCTTCGTCGCCGTCACACGAAAGATCAATGCGCCGCTTAGCCTGGATGATGGAGCAGAACGTATCAGGAACTACGTTCGCACGTGGACGGTTCTGGATGTGACAAGCATGATCATCCTCGAAGCCGTTCGAGGGGTGAAGGACCACCGCCTCGCGTTCTGGGACGCGCAGATTTGGGCGACGGCGCGGCTAAACCAGATTCCGACGGTCTTTAGCGAAGACTTCAATCCCGGTAGCATCATTGATGGGGTGCGTTTTGCCAATCCGTTCGAGGAAGCCTTCAGCTTGGGAGACTGGGTGTGCTAGCGCACCTTGCCGGGGTGGTTCCTGGTCCATCACTGTCAGCCCCTACCCGTGGATCAGTCTAGGCAAGCACCTAACGCACGCCCACAGGCTCTCCCCTTTCGAGCGGCAAGGGAATAGCGCCTCCTGGTCCTCAGTGGCGCCGCAGACAAAGCATTTCTGGGCTATATAGGTTTTGGGCCGGCTCGCTGCGCGCTCTGCAGCCGCTTCGTGCGAGAAGTCCGGCGCCTCCCTCTCCTCAATGGAGAGAGCCCCGGTGGGGCACACGCCCAGGCAGAAACCAGCGCCATCACATAGTTCCTCGCGAATGACCTTCGCTTTGCCATCTACGATTTCGATAGCGCCCTC
>JBFMGS010000192.1:0-1085 GCA_040752635.1 Bacillota bacterium | reverse complement strand
ATGGCGAAGCAAAAATTTGTCCGGACGAAGCCGCACGTAAACATCGGGACGATCGGGCACGTGGACCATGGGAAGACCACCCTCACGGCGGCGATCACCCTGTGTCTTTCCAAGCAGGGGATGGCGAAGTACACCAAGTACGACGAAATTGACAACGCCCCGGAGGAAAAGGCGCGGGGGATCACCATCAACACCGCGCACGTCGAGTACGAGACCGACAAGCGGCACTATGCGCACGTTGACTGTCCCGGGCACGCCGACTACATCAAGAACATGATCACCGGTGCGGCGCAGATGGACGGTTCCATCCTGGTCGTATCGGCGGCGGACGGGCCGATGCCGCAGACGCGGGAGCACATCCTGCTTGCGCGGCAGGTGGGCGTACCGTACATCGTCGTCTACCTCAACAAAGCCGACATGGTAGACGATCCCGAGTTGCTCGAGCTCGTCGAAATGGAAGTGCGGGAACTCATGACCACCTACGAATTTCCCGGGGACGAAGCGCCGGTCATCACGGGATCAGCGCTCAAAGCGCTGGAGTGCGGCTGTGCCTCGCGGGAGTGTCCGCACTGCGGTTCCATCTGGAAGCTCATGGACGCGGTGGACGAATACATCCCGACGCCCGAGCGGGACGTTGACAAACCCTTCCTGATGCCGGTCGAGGACGTATTCACCATCACCGGGCGGGGCACCGTGGGCACCGGGCGAGTTGAGCGCGGCCGGGTCAAAGTAGGAGACGAAGTAGAGATCGTCGGATTTGCGGACAAACCGCGGAAGACCGTTGTAACGGGTGTGGAGATGTTCCGGAAGACGCTTGACGAAGGAGTAGCCGGGGACAACATCGGTGTGTTGTTACGGGGCGTGGACCGGGACGAACTTGAGCGGGGGATGGTTCTGGCGAAGCCTGGGAGCATCAAGCCGCACACCAAATTTTCCGCGGAGGTATACGTTTTGACGAAGGAAGAAGGAGGGCGGCACACGCCGTTTTTCAACGGGTACCGGCCGCAGTTCTACTTCCGGACGACGGACGTGACGGGGACGATCAAACTGCCGGACGGCGTGGAGATGGTGATGCCCGGGGACAA
>JBFMGS010000191.1:0-1088 GCA_040752635.1 Bacillota bacterium | reverse complement strand
CTAGGTCCTTCGAGACTACAGGTGATAGGAGGTACGAAAGTGAGTAAATTCGACAGATGGACATTCAAAATGACTCCGATCCGTGCCGTACTCCTCGCCCTGGTCGCCTTGATGGCCGGCGTCGCCGTTTACCGTCTCTTGTACGGTCTTGGTGCGGCGACCAACCTGAGCGATGAGTGGCCCTGGGGTCTGTGGATCGGCTTCGACGTGCTGACGGGTGTCGCCCTGGCGGGCGGCGGTTTCAGCACCGCGTTTATCGTGCATATCCTGCACAAGCATAAGTACCATTCGATCGCCCGGGCGGCGATGCTGACCTCGATGCTCGGGTACATCATCGTCAGCGTCGGCCTCTTCCTGGATATCGGTCGCTGGTACAACTTCTGGCGTCCGTTCGTCTTCTGGGGTTACCACTCGGTGCTGTTTGAAGTCTTCTGGTGCGTCTTCCTGTACACCAACGTGCAGATCCTGGAGTTCGGCCACATCGTCTTCGAGCGCGTAAAGGCGCCGAGCATCAAGAAGATCTTCGACGCGATGATGCCGTTCCTGTTCATCATCGGCATCCTGCTGCCGACCCTGCACCAGTCCTCCCTCGGTTCGCTCTATATCGTGGCTGTCGACCGGCTGTACCCGACCTGGTGGTCGCTGATCATTCCGGTCTTCTTCCTGACCTCGTCCGTGTTCCTCGGCCCGGCGATGGTCACCTTCGAGGGCTGGCTGGCGGCAAGGGCTTACGGCCGCAACTTCGCGCACGAGATGCCGGTGCTCTCCAGCCTCGTCAAGGTTTCCGCCTGGCTGATGCTCTTCTACGTGGTCCTGAAGGGCATCGACCTGACCTGGCGCGGTGCCTGGGGCTACGTCTTCAACGGGTCTTTCGAGGCGAATATGTTCCTCCTGGAAATGGTGCTTTTCGTCATCGTCCCGATGATCATGTACTTCACCCCCGGCGTGCGCAACAGCATCGGCGGCGTGGTTACGGCTTCGGTCCTTGTCGTTGCGGGCATTATCCTGAACCGGATGAACGTAGTGTTCACCGGTATGGCTACGGCCTCCGGCGGGAGTTACTTCCCGAGCTGGATGGAATGGTCCAT
>JBFMGS010000190.1:0-1112 GCA_040752635.1 Bacillota bacterium | reverse complement strand
TTCCCCAGACCCAGTTCCTCCGCCCGCTCCTCGAGCACCGGACGCATCTGCTCCTTGAAATCTTTCGGCATCCAGACGATCCGGGCCAGCCCGCCGTCGGCGACCACGAACTTCTTCGAGCCCAGGTAGGCCTTGCCGATGCCCATGAAACCGGGGGTTTGGACCCCGCCGCCGATGCTGCCGGCCAGGGTGGAAAAGGTCATTCCCGAAGGCGTCATTCCCGCGTACTCCCGGTTGACGATCATAAAGCCGTTGCACTCGGGGAGCATCACCATGATCGCCTCGAAACAGCCGCAGGAGGTCAGGGGGTTTTCCATGATGGTGTAGAAGTTCACCTGCTCGATCGTCCCCCGCGAATTCTGGTAGATAAACTCGTTGACCGACCGCCACTGTCCCTTTACCGGGTCAATCACATCCTTCTTGGGGATAGGCTGGTTTACCCCGTGGGGGTTAATCTCGTAAGCCGCCTTGCCGTCCAGCCAGCTCACCGAACCGCACAGCCCCACCCGCTCCGGCAGGATGACGCACACGTGCGTGGGAGCGAAAGACTGGCACAGGGTGCAAGAATAAAAGGTATCCACGGTATCGTCGTTCAAAGCCTTCAGCCGGGCGTCACGCCGGGCGTAAATCTGCCTGGCCTCCTCCCGCAGCTCCAGCACTTTTTGCTCGTCGGTGTAGATGGTTACCTGCACCCGGTCTAGAATGCTGGCGAATTCGGATTTCATTTTTGCATAAAGGATATCACCAAAATGGCGCATACGGAAGCCCTGTTTGTAAGCCGACTTGGATATTCGGACCCAGGTGAGGTCCCGCTGTCCCATGTGCCAGATGCCCTGGCCGTAATTGATGAAGTAGTGCATCCGCCGCTCCAGCACCGGCTCAAAGTCTTCCTGCATCTTCCGCCCGTAAACGTCCACCACGATCCCGAGCGGCAGCCTGCCGCCCTCCTGCACCGTGTCCACGTCGGGACCGATCACCTCGATCTTGCCGTCCTCAACCGCTTCCGCCTCCCGCATCCGCACGAGCTCGAAAGACGGCGTCCGCTGGCCGCCGAACTCCACGTGCATGTCGCCCTTGCGGACTGTTTCACCCTCAAAGGCCGGGCCGAAGGC
>JBFMGS010000189.1:0-1117 GCA_040752635.1 Bacillota bacterium | reverse complement strand
CTGGGAGAGGAGGGTAGACTCCCAGAGGAGCCTTGTATCGCCGGTTCTTCTCTTGTCAGGCCACGCGGTTCCTGGCACGGCGGATGTGAGGTTCTGCGAGTATCTCGCCGAGACTACGCTCTCGTGTCATCCTCCCTCGAAGCTAAACCTCGCTTTCTACGCATTCCACAAGCGCCCGTTCATGAGGAAGATCGCGTAGCTTCCCCCCCGCCCGTAAGGCGAAGCCTGCCCTTCGCATCTCGAACATCATCGAAATCCGTCGCGCGACCCTGGCGCAAGCGTCTCGGCGCCCTCGTAGTCACATTCCTTGCGGGTTTCCCGGCGTTACCTGTCTCCCATATCATGCCATTTTGACCTGACACACACCATTTGAGGTACATCCCGGCGCCTCCTGGAGACACTTTAGCTGAAGTGCACCCGAAAAGGAGGCTCTTTTAGGATGGCAGGTGACGATGTTCGCAAGCAGGAATATGCGCTGTTTCGGTTCTCCCTCATCGCGCCCCTTGTAGGTGGGCTCATCGAAGAGAGCCCGACCGAGTATATCGAGCGTATCGCGGCCAAGCCCCATACCCTTCCCGGGGGAGAGACGCGTGAGTTCACTCCAGCTACGATAAGGAGGTGGCTGCAGCAATACAGGCATGGAGGGATCACATCGCTCATGCGGCGCGAGCGATCCGACCGGGGGGCGCCAAGGCGCCTTACCGAGGAGCAGATGAAGGTGATACGCGAATACAGGGAGGCATACCCGGGCAAGCGAATAACCCAAATCTACTCCGAGCTCGTGCAAAAAGGGCTTCTTTGTAAGCCCGTCCCCTCGCAATCCACCGTGTGCCGGTACCTTCGCGCGCTCGGGCCCATCTCCATAAGCCCCCCAGTGGAAAGACGCCGCTTCGTCATGGAGCATGCAAACGACCTGTGGCAAGCGGATTCCTGTGTGGGGCCATACATCACCATCTCGGGCAAGAAGAAAAAGACCCACCTCATCGCGTTTTTGGATGATGCAAGCCGGATCATCCCGTATGCCCGGTTCTTCTTCGCCGAGAGCGCCCAAAATGTGATATGCGTCCTCAAGGAAGCTATCTTGCGGCGAGGCATCCCGAGGAAGATCTTCACCGAT
>JBFMGS010000188.1:0-1129 GCA_040752635.1 Bacillota bacterium | reverse complement strand
TGAGGGCTATTGAGAAGCACGACCCTTCCATGGCGGAGAAAGTAGCTAATGCTTCGGGCACGCGCAAGTACCTTGATAAGATCCGCAAGGTAAAACCTGCCCCAGGCACGCCCAGGGAGAAGAAGGAGTGTGACATGACCCCGGATGGGAAGAAAGCTCTCTTTGCCCAGGTGGTGCGCGAAGGTCGCGCGCTAGCCCGAGTGTGCAAGGAGGAGCATATTCAGGATGACTCTTGTGAAGAAGCTCTTGCGCTCCTCATTGAGATACTCGAGTCGATTGCCAAGGGTGATGATGATAACATCACCCCCACTCCCCCCAAGCAGCGGGAATGCAAGGTCGAGTCGGTACACGATCTCGACGCGAGGTACGCCAAGAAGACCCCTGAAACGGGATACGTGGGATACAAGGCGCACATGGCCATGTCCGCCGAGAGCAGGTTCATCACCCACACCGAGACCACGCCGATGGACGTTGGCGACCCCACTATGGCTCCGGTAGTCGTCGATGGGGTGCTCTCACACGGGCTCGACTTCAGCAAGGCCATTGGCGACACACAGTACGGGTCAGGCAAATTCCGCAGGTTCGCGCTTGGTCGTGGGGTGCGGGTCTCAGCGCCACTATTTCCGAAGGCCCAGTCGGCCTCTTGGATCAAGGAAGGGTTCATATACGACCCCGAGGCCCAGACCATGACGTGCCCTGCCGGTAAGACAACTACGAGCAAGTGGTACAGTGCGGACGGAGAGGTCATGGTCTACAAGTTCTCACGTAAGATGTGCAGACACTGCCCGAGGGCCAAGGACTGCATAGGTGCTAAGGGCTATATGAGCGCATCCGTTAGCGTGTATCACGAGGAACTCGAGGCAGCTGCCGCTTACAGTGAGACGGAGGCTTTCCGACTGGACAAGTCGATTCGCGCCAGGATAGAGGCGAAGTTTGCCGAGGCCAAGAGATTTCACGGCATGGCAAGGGCCATATACCGAGGTCTTCAGAAGGTCGACCTCCAGGTTCGCCTGACGGCGATCGCCTTGAACATAAAGCGCATCTTCACCCTGCTCCAGGAGCCGAAGGCCTCGGCACTTGCGGAGCCTGAAGCGGCCTAGGGAGAAGTCTGCCCTTTTCCCCCGCAAGG
>JBFMGS010000185.1:0-1181 GCA_040752635.1 Bacillota bacterium | reverse complement strand
CCTCATGGTGAGCAACCATTAGGTTGGGGCGGCCGATTTAGTCCACGGCGTGCCGCGGGCGAGAACGGCATTTGCGAAGATAATCAGCTTTCTGGTACAGGCGATCAGAGCGACTTTGTGGTCTTTTCCGGCGGCGACGAGGCGCTGGTAGAGAGCGATGAGCTGGCTGTTCCACTGGAAGGAAGCAGGCAAGGCGGCGGCATAGACGCTGGAGCGCAGGCGGGCACGGCCGCCCCAGATGTGGCGCTCGCCATCGCGCTTGCCACTGCGATCGTCGAACGGAGCGACGCCGGCGAGGGCGGCCGCCTGTTCGCGCGACAGCTTGCCGAGCTCGGGCATCAGGATGACCAGGGCAAGGCTGGTGCGCAAAGCCAAGCCATCGATGCTCAGGACGAGATCAAGGCGCTCGGCGATATCGGCATGGCTACGGACCGCAGCTTCGAGCTTTGCCAGCATCCTGGCGCGCCGCAATTTGAGACGCTTGAGGTCGTTGAGCATGATCCGGCGATGCTCGGCGAGGCGGACGTGCTCGAGACGTGTTTTGATGCGTTTGAGGTCTTCCTCGATCTGTTCGATGAAGACGATGCTGTCGGCCAGTGGCGCATACCTGGGATCCGGCGCCTCGCGTGTGACGTCAAGCAGTGTCGTGAAAGCCGCAATTGTGCCGGCATCGATGCGATCGTTCTTGGCCCAACGCAGCATGGCCTCTGCGAAGGCGCGCACCTGGCGGGGTTGCAGCAAGAGGACGATAAAGCCAGCCTTGCGAAGATAGGCGGTGACATCGCGTTCATAGCCGCCGGTGGCTTCCAGCCCGATACGATTGACCTTGCGGGAACGCAGCAGCTTGGCAAGCTGATGAAAGCCATCCAGATCGTTCGACACCTCCCAGCGTTGCTTGCAGCCATCGATGGCGATGTCCAATTTTGCCTTGGCGACATCGATTCCGGCGGCGATTGTGCTAGACTTGGCCATCTTCGTCGTCCCTTCCTTGTGATGCGAACCCTCGGTTCCTTCAACCATCCGGGCCTGATGAAGAGCCGACCGCGATCCCGCTCACCAACAGCCCTAGCGGCTCAGGAGCACTCGATCCGACGATCGGCGACCCACTCCGGGTGGCTGCCCGGAGTGGGTCGTTCCTTGTGGAACGGGCACAGAATAGCGTTTCTCGCTAATACAAGGAG
>JBFMGS010000184.1:0-1204 GCA_040752635.1 Bacillota bacterium | reverse complement strand
TTACTCTTGCACCGCGGTCACCACACCGGCGCCGACCGTCCGGCCGCCCTCACGAATCGCAAAACGCAGCCCCTCCTCGATCGCAATCGGTGTGATCAGCTCGATCTCCATCTTCACGTTGTCCCCGGGCATCACCATCTCCACGCCCTCCGGCAGCTTGATCGTCCCCGTCACGTCCGTCGTCCGGAAGTAAAACTGCGGCCGGTACCCGTTGAAAAACGGCGTGTGCCGCCCTCCTTCTTCCTTCGTCAAAACGTATACCTCCGCGGAAAATTTGGTGTGCGGCTTGATGCTCCCAGGCTTCGCCAGGACCATCCCCCGCTCAAGTTCGTCCCGGTCCACGCCCCGCAGCAGTACGCCGATGTTGTCCCCGGCTACTCCTTCGTCAAGCGTCTTCCGGAACATCTCCACACCCGTTACCACAGTCTTCCGCGGTTTGTCCGCAAATCCGACGATCTCTACTTCGTCCCCTACTTTGACCCGGCCGCGCTCAACCCGCCCGGTGCCCACGGTGCCCCGCCCGGTGATGGTGAATACGTCCTCGATCGGCATCAAGAAGGGTTTATCAACGTCCCGCTCGGGCGTCGGGATGTATTCGTCCACCGCGTCCATGAGCTTCCAGATGGAACCGCAGTGCGGACACTCCCGGGAGGCACAGCCGCACTCCAACGCCTTGAGCGCCGACCCCGTAACAACCGGCGCTTCGTCCCCGGGAAATTCATAGGTGGACATGAGTTCCCGCACTTCCATCTCAACGAGTTCGAGCAACTCGGGATCGTCTACCATGTCGGCCTTGTTCAGGTAGACAACAATGTACGGTACGCCAACCTGCCGCGCAAGCAGGATGTGCTCCCGCGTCTGCGGCATCGGCCCGTCCGCCGCCGATACAACCAGGATGGCACCGTCCATCTGGGCCGCACCGGTGATCATGTTCTTGATGTAGTCGGCGTGCCCGGGACAGTCAACGTGCGCGTAGTGCCGCTTCTCGGTCTCATACTCGACGTGCGCGGTGTTGATGGTGATCCCCCGCGCCTTCTCCTCCGGGGCGTTGTCAATTTCGTCGTACTTGGTGTACTTCGCCATCCCCTGCTTGGAAAGACACAGGGTGATCGCCGCCGTAAGGGTGGTCTTCCCATGGTCCACGTGCCCGATCGTCCCGATGTTTACGTGCGGCTTCGTCCGGACAAATTTTTGCTTCGCCATA
>JBFMGS010000183.1:0-1234 GCA_040752635.1 Bacillota bacterium | reverse complement strand
CTCAGCGTATCTGATGACGTGCCGGCTGAGGATATCATCGCAGCGTTTGCTGATTCCGCCACTATAGGGCTGGCGTTGACAGGCAGCTACGCCAGGGGAGAAGCCACGCCGTGGAGCAGCGACATTGGCATCCTGCGTTTCATACAAGTTCAGCCATCTGACGAGGAGGGGCTTTATTCTCTGTCGATGCTGGATGGTAAGCTCTGGAGTCTCAACACGACGACCATAGCGGTAAAGGAAGCAAGCTCATCGCGCCCGCAGGACGCTATCTGGACGGTGCCGGCGCTGCGTCAGACCAGGATCATCCTGGATAGGACCGGGGAACTCGGGGCTTTGAAGCAAAAGGCTGACGACTTCCGCTGGGAGGTGCTGCAGGACCCGGCGGATCGACACGCGAGCTACATTAGCATGGACTGAACAACCATGCGTGGCGAGTCGGCAGCTTCCGGGCAGAATCAATGGTCTCCCAGTACGTCGGCCAGCCAGTTCTCGAGACGCAGCGCAGCTTCACTCCGGTTACTTGGCATGACCACCACGATAACGGTGTCTTCCCTGGCTCGGATAGCATCCAGGAACGGGTTCCCGTCCGCTTTCAGCACCCCGACAACAGGGACAGGGCTCGAGAGCGCTTCCATTACTACCTCGCGGAACACGGGAGCGCGAAGCTCGAAGCGACCCAGTTCATCCATGACTATGAGCCTGGCAGAACTCATGGCGCGCCGGATTGCCTCTGCGCCTACGGTCTCGAAACCCTCCACATGGACGTCCCAGCCGCCTTTCCTCGCAGACGCGATTAAGGCGGAGTCGCTTGACATGAGATCCACAAGGCGAAAAGCCCGAAGCCGCCTGCCTTCGTGCACTCTGTCAACGCGAAACCCTCCGACAGGAACCGAGACACGCTTAAGCGCCGCAGACAAGATTGTACTCTTGCCAACATGCCTTGGGCCGATCAGGAAGAGGTTCTTCCCATCCTCCACCCTATCTCACTCCTTCTATAGCGCCAATGGCCGCAAGGGCGACTCAATCGCGTCACACCTTGAGGTCACTCTCAGGGATCATTTTTTGAGGTCGCCTTTAGGGGGAAAAGTGGCCATAATACGGCCACACTCCGACGAAGTGGCCGGCAAGCCGGCGGCTTGGGCCGCAACCTGCCATGCGCCCACTATGGCCGGAAATCTCGGTTTCTGAACTACGTTGGGCCCCAGGGAATGAGAGAGGAGCGAACAGAATCGTT
>JBFMGS010000182.1:0-1302 GCA_040752635.1 Bacillota bacterium | reverse complement strand
GGGATGCCCGAGAGTCTGAAGGGGAACGTGGGTTTGACCGGTGCGGTATCGAGTTGTCATGCGCTTTTGCGCAAGGACATAACGGAGGCGATGGATGCCGCGTCGCGCAAGGTGATTGAGAACAAGTTCCTGGCTGACGAGATAAGGGGGATAGTCAAGGACGTATACGGGGACGAGTGGGACGGGGTTCCGGTGAACACCTGTGAGGCGGCTCTTTGGGTGACGATCGACTCGCTGTTCACTCCTCCGTTTCAGGGCAGAGGGGATAACTACCGTGCGAGGTACATAGCGCCTTACGAGAAGCACCTGCACCATCAAGGTGGATATGGGAGGCCGTTTCCTCCGAAGTATAAGGATTTGATTGCGGACCGTGGTGTAACAGCGGGGGAGTTAGGGTTTTACGGCAAGAGGCAGAACAACCTTGACACGGTGATAGTGCCTCTTAAAGGGGCGAGGTATGACTGTCATGGTATAAAGTTTCATCCGGCTCCCATGCTCACGCAAGTTGACCCAGAGGCGTCGATAGCAGTGATAGAGGAAGTGGCGGAGAGGCACAGGCACCTGCTCACGGGGTTCACTTCGCTGTCGTATGACACGCCCGGGTATGGGTATGGGGCCAAGGATCCGGATGGGACTCCGAGGCTGCAGAGGTTGATGGGTGAGCTTGCGAAGAAGTACAACGTGCCGTACTTAGGGGACAACGCGTGGGGCGTGCCGTTTGTGGGTACAGATCCTCGCAAGGTTCATGCGGATGTAATGGTCTACAGCATGGACAAGGCGAGCGGCGCGCCGACGGTGGGTTTAATCATAGGCAAGGAAGATGTGATGGTGACGATAAGGCGGGCCCTGGGTACGCATGGGGAGAGGTCTGGGGTGCCGCTATCATACGGGAAGGCGGCGTATGTGACCAACGATGCGGGCAAGGAGGGCATAGTTGGTCTCATTGCTGCGCTCAAGGTTCTGAGGGATAGGCCCGAGGTAGTGACGAAGCCGATAGACGATCTGTATGCGATCGTAGTGGAGGAGTTTGCGAAGCTGGATCTTCCGAAGGACCTGAAGGACGGGTGGCTTATCACCAAGTCGTACAACTCGTCGTCTGTAGAGGTCAACTACGAGGGTACCTGGAAGGACGGCAAGCTTGGCGTTCCGATCTTCACGATAGAGGACATGTATGCAGGGACAGGGCTATTGCAGTCAGGCATGGCGCAGATGGGGATAGTGCCGACCCTCTCGTATGACGGAAACATATTCATATCGCCTGGGCTTGGCACGACCGACGAGGAGGGGAAGATCATCGAGGAC
>JBFMGS010000181.1:0-1313 GCA_040752635.1 Bacillota bacterium | reverse complement strand
GGACCGGGATGGACAGACCGCTGGTGTACCAGTTGTTCCGCCAGGAGCAGCGCTGGGTAGCCATGTCTGGCAGGGATAAGCGCTGAAAGCATCTAAGCGCGAAACCCGCCTCAAGATAAGGTTTCCCACCCGACACTCAACTTTCTGTATCAGGGGGTTAGTAGTGTATTACGTATATGTGCTCGCAAACGAAGAGGGTGAGGTTTATATCGGGTATTCATCCGATCTACCGAGGCGTTTGGAGGAGCACAACAAAGGTAAAGTTCCTTCGACCAAAGGACACCGGTGGGTGTTAGTTTACTACGAGGCTTACCGGTCAAAGAAGGACGCACGGTTGAGAGAGCACACGCTGAAGGAGTCCTCACAATCGCGACGTTGGTTGAAGGAGCGAATTAGTCACAGTTTAACCCTCAGCGGTAGAGAAAGTTGAGTGTCGGGGTAAGACCCCTGGTAGACTACCAGGTAGATAGGCCGGGAGTGTAAGCCCAGTAATGGGTTGAGCTGACCGGTACTAATCGGTCGAGGTCTTGACCTGAAATTAAATCTGAACACTATGCGGTTTTGAGAGAATAACAGTTCAGTTCGAGGTTCGAAGTTGGGGAACTGAGAACGCTGACAATTGAAAACAAAGCACGCGCTCAGAAACGAGCAGGGCGCGGAAGACGCGAGGGGACGGAGCGGAGCGTACATAAAACGTACGTGAGCATCCGGACCCCGAAACAAAAGCAGATGGAGCGAGCGGTCAGGAACGAGCATGACGAGGAAGGCGACGGCGGACGGGGCGGAGCCCAGCACTCAGATTGGTACTTAGAGTATAGTTGCGTGTAGCATAAAGACACGTTTGAGCCAATTAGCATTTTTGCAAAGGCTCAGCTGAGTGCTGGGTGAGCACCCGGACGGCGGCGCCTGACGAAGTCAGGCGAAGTTCATCACCGCGTAGACCCGTGAGCCGGTTGCTCAGATGTTGCAGCGTGGCATAAGCGGAACGCGGCAGGGGAGCAAGCAGTACAAGGAAGGCGAAGCCCAGCACTCAGACTGGTACCAAAAACATAGTTACGCGAAGCGTTTAAATGGCGTTTTTAAAGGGAGTGGCGTCTTTGAAAGGTGCAACTGAGTGCTGGGCGAGCCTGACGCAGTAATGCGAAGCTTATCGCCGCGCCCTGCGAAAGAAGCAGAATGTAATAGATTTCCGGTGGCCATGGCGGAGGGGGTACACCCGTTCCCATCCCGAACACGGCAGTTAAGCCCTCCAGCGCCGATGGTACTGCTCTGGCAACGGAGCGGGAGAGTAGGTCGCCGCCGGAAAATTTTAA
>JBFMGS010000180.1:0-1315 GCA_040752635.1 Bacillota bacterium | reverse complement strand
ACGGCCGGGTCCCCCGGGGGTGGGTTATTGCGCGTGTTTACGCGCGGTGTTCTCTCGCTATGGATGGGTCCTTAGCATGCCGGCTTGGTCATCTCGATGGCCTTGAGCGGGCAGACCTGCCAGCACATTCCACACCCATCGCACTTGTCAGGATCGATCTCAGCACACTCTCCATTGACCTTCGGCGCCTCATACAGGCAGATCTTCTCGCACCAGCCGCACGCCGTGCACTTCTCCGGGTCGACCACAGCATACACACCAGGCTGGTTGCGCGGTATCTCGCCTACCGGAATCATGTTCTTCAGCGCTATGCCCCTTATCTCGTCAAAGGACTTGTAGCCCTTTTCGTCCATCCACTTGTTGACGTTCGTCAGCCAGTCTTGCACCGCGCCGAACCCCTTCACCAAAATGGCCGTGCACGACTGAACGGTGGTCGCACCCGCCATGATCGTGGATATTATGTCCTGCCACTTCCATACCCCGTTGGTGCATGTGATCGGGATCTTGACCGCCGGCGCTAGCTTGGAGATCCACATCTGCATGTAGGGAAGCATCCACGGACCGCCCCACCCACCGTAGCACGGCCACACCGAGGGCGCCGCCTTCTCTATGTCAATGTCTAGCGCCATCATCCTGTTGTGCGCGCAGATCGCATCCGCACCGTTCTCCTCGCACGCCTTCGCCACTGCCACCATGTTCGCCGTCTGAGGAGTGAGCTTCGGTATCAGCGGCATGCCAGCAGGCATGCGCTCCTTCACGAACTTCACCAGCTTACCCGCGTGCACAGGATCCGCACCAAGCGCAACCCCATACTCCGCGTGCACTTCCTTCATGTGCGGGCACGATAGGTCGATCTCTAGCGCATCCATCTCCGTCCCAGGCATGTACTTCGTGAGAATCTCATCCCACTCCTCAAAGCTGCCTGCCATGATGCTCCCGATCACTACCCCGTCGTTCCCTATGAGCTTCTTGGCCTTGTTTACGTCCTCAAACCATTCCTCGTAGTTGAACTGCGAGCCCTGCTCAATGGAATACAGAATGAACCCATCGGGCGCCTTGAGCGGGTCCGTCGTCTTCGGATCCCAGTGCAATAGCTGGAACCTCGGCCTGTGCCACCTGCGCGCCACCTTCGCACTGTTGCCATACAGAGACTTCACCACTACCCCGCCAAACCCGGCATCTACCGCCTTCTTCATCGTCTTGGCATCCTTGGTCTCCGTGGCCGACGCCGCAAGTAGCGGGTTCTTCATCTTTAGACCTACGTATTCAACTGAAAGATCTGCCATCTGCCTTTTCCCCCTTGTGCTTCTTCCTC
>JBFMGS010000179.1:0-1317 GCA_040752635.1 Bacillota bacterium | reverse complement strand
CCCAACCGTCGCGGCAGGACCCCGCGGCAGCCCGCTTGTGTGGCTCGCCCGGCCTAGCCGCCCGGCCTAGGCGCACCGCACTCCTCCTGCCCGGCAATCCCCAGTATCTGCTGGACCTCATTTTTCATCGTCTCAAAGTGAGCAAGGCGGTGCAGAGTTCTTTCGCCCTTCGGAAGGACTGATGACAGCGTCGCAAGTGCCGTATCCAGATCCTCGAGCGTCATGCACCCCTCCTCAATAGCTGCCGCAAGAAGGTGCGGCGTCCGCAGATACCGGCTAGGGCCCAGACGGCGAAGCGCCTCCCGCTCCGTCCGGCCCTTTTCGTAAGTGGCGAAAGCCCAACCCCGATGGACTGCTGCAGCTATGCTGGCTGCTTCGCCATCTGCCAGGACTGTCCGGAGCTCCACATAGGTTTCCAGTTCCTCGATGTCGTCGACGCGCGTCTGGTGTATGGCGCCCCTCTGCAGTTGCTCCTCTAGAATGGCCCGTTGCCTCAGGTCCGTGACCTCCTCCCTCACGTTCTCCACTATCCAGAAGCGGAACGCTCCGGCCTCCAACACGCGGGCGAGACACGCCCACTCGATGAGGTCAATGATGACGTTGGCGTCGAGGAGGACGTCCAAGACTAGCCCTCGCTTTCCGAACCCGAGGGCCCAGTTGATGACTCGATCCTCTCCAGAGTCGCTCCGAGCTCGTCGGGGTCGAAGTCCCCAAGGCGCACAAGTTCCTGGAACTTTCGGCGGGAGATGACCTCGTGCTGGAGCGCCTCCAGAGCAAGGTGGAGCAATCGCCGTCGAGCGAGGCGCAACTTAGTTGGACGAACAACTTGCCCCTCACCGGCTTCAGCCGTGCCTTCGCATTGGACCTCGGCGTCAATGCCGAGCATACGGGACAACGTCCGCCCAGACCCGTCCTGGTCGGCGGCCAGGAGTCTACTCCGTTCCCGCTCGGTGATCAGCTTGAGATTGAAAAGCTGCCAAATCATGGCCAGCCGGCTCACGCGGAAGTGACCAGCCAGAAGACAGACGTGCCACAGCCCGATCTTCGTGGCCTCGGGCCCGAGACGTCCCTCCACGAACTGGACGTCGCCCTCCAGAGGAACAACGGCTTCCCTGGGTCTGGATGGAAGACCTTTATTCAGGCGCGACAGGTAATCACGGATGCCGTCCTCGGGCATGAGGAAGGCCGCAGCGAAGGCGTTGGCACGGACCTCAGATAGTTCGTCCTTCTCCTCCTGTCGACTGATGATACCAGGCCGGTCGTGATCGACCAGGACATGGCAGTATTCATGTGCGAGAGAAAACCGCTGCCGCTCGG
>JBFMGS010000178.1:0-1380 GCA_040752635.1 Bacillota bacterium | reverse complement strand
TGGAGAGCCTGCTTGAAATGAAGGCAAAGCTGGGGAAGAGCCACATCCTGGTGATGGGTGACAATGCGGTTGGAACGATATCAAACTTGCTGAGGTTAAACTTTGAAGGGGTGAAGTTCGTTGCCCCGTGTCCTTCGGAAGCACCGTTTCGGGCAGCCATGGACTCAGTAAGCCAAGAAGAGTTCGATCGCAACGTGTGGAGCGACGGGAAAGGCGAAGGCAGGTTCAAGTATGCGGAACGGCGCGTTCTGATTACACCACAGATGACGACAAGCCCGGATGCGAAGGGCACGAACCCGTTTACAGCAAGGGTGCTCATTGTCTGGAGCGAGAGTAAGGCAAAGCTCGACCGAGAGCGGCGCGCAACCTACATGAAGCGTGTTGAGGAGAGGCTTCGGGATATCGGGGAGATGAAGCTAAACCGGCGGCGCTACAAGGACAGGGATTACGCCCAAAGCCAGGTCGACAAGATCTTCGAGGGGCCGACCGGTTACCTCAAAGCCGTCTACGGTCACCCGAGAGTTGTCGAGGTTCATGATCGACCCGACGGGCAAGCGGCGCTGGAACTTGAGTATGGGGTAGACAAGGAGGAGCTTCGCAAGCTCGAGTGCAGGGACGGGGTTTACCCGGTTGTCACGAACCTGGCGGAGGGTGAGGAGTATCCGCTTAAGCAGATCTTCGAGCGAACTCGTCGAAAGTATCAAGTTGAACGGCCCATGAGGTATATGAAATCCCGGGTCCGGGTGCGGCCGATATTCCTGCACAAAGAGGAACGGGTGAGGGGGCTGGCGCTGGTCTGTTTCATAGCACTGATCGCCTATTGCCTGCTGGAGCACCTGGCGAAGAAGCACGACCGCAAGCTGACCTCACATCAGGTGCTAAAGAAGTTCGTATCCATAACGTACACAGCAGGTCAAATGCTAAACGGCGAGAGATTCGCCACAGTCGTCAACGTCACCGGTGAGCACGTGAGTCTTATTCGCAGGCTCGGACTTGCACGCGGGAGCTACAGGCAACTGGCAGATGATTCCACGTGACAGCACTGTCGGCTTGACCCCGAATTCGAAACGCCGGACCTGCGAAATGTCGGCTTAGAGACCTCAGGATGGACCAATGAGCCGTCTTTGCGGTAGACTGTGACTGGGTTTTCGGCCTCTTGGCGGGCTTCGATGTTGACTCCAGCCCTAAACATGAACTCCACCGTCCCGTTTTCGCAGATAGCGCGGAATGTCATCGTGAACGGAAAACTTGAGGGGACGAGGAACGTTCCTTCAGCAAATGCTACCAGGCCGTCTCCATAGTCCAGCGTGGTGAAGACGTGATCCCAGGACCCACTGGCCGACCTCGCTCCCTTTGCCACAACAGCTTTGGGCCTCCCAA
>JBFMGS010000177.1:0-1425 GCA_040752635.1 Bacillota bacterium | reverse complement strand
GTCAGATACAAAATCCCTACCAAATTTAAAAAATTTGGTAGGGATTTTTGCTTAACATTGGTGCTGCAGTCTATTTTAATGTGAGAAAAATTGAACGGATAGTCTATATTAAAGTGACCGGTAACACGATCTTATGTTCCTTAAAAAACTTCACAACGCAATTGAATACGCCGGGCCGGATTGTGCATTTTGACCGCAGTAATTGTGCACGCTGACCGTTGAAATTGGGCATGGCTTCCGCTTTGATTGTGCACGCTGCATATTCCGGCGGAATCCGGACACTCATTCCGATTTAACCGGACACCCATTCCGAAATAATTCGGACAGTGATTCCGAAATTATCCGGACACCCATTCCGATTTTTTTCGGACACATTTGGCTAATGGTAGGAATTGGCTGCAAAATACATAAAATTGGTATTTGCAATATATCACCGGGGCGTGACACTGGGCAACTATAAAAACAAGGCATTACCTTTCTTGATGCGAATGATTAAATAGCATTAAGAAGGGGGGAAACAAATGTCTAAAGGGAGGTTGCCTATGCGTAAAATCAAAGAAATCCTACGACTAAAGCACGAAAACGGCTTAAGTGTTAGGAAAATCGGCACCTGTTGTAATCTGAATAGGAGTACAGTCAGTGACTATCTGGCCAGGGCCAAAATAGCCGGGATATCATGGCCGATACCAGATGGTATGGATGATGAAACTCTGGAAAACCTGTTGTTTCCGAAAAACGTATCAACTAGACGTGCTATCCGGGAGCTCGACTTTCCTTACATCCTCCAGGAATTAAGAAAAACAGGTGTAACCTTGCAATTATTAAGCCGTTTGGCTAAAACAGACCTGTTAATCCTGGATGAATGGGGTATGGCTCCCTTTAATGATGTGCAGGGTAGGGAACTACTGGAGTTAGTGGATGACCGCCACCAACTCCACTCTACCATCATAGTAGGCCAAATACCCGTGGAACACTGGTATCAATTGCTTCCAGATCCTACCGTAGCTGACGCCATACTGGACAGGCTTTGGTCTGGTCAATTGTTTCGTTTGATAGTCTACCCTTAAGTTTGCTACAAAAATTATCGGAGGCTATGAAAATGTTTATCAGATGGAAAGGACGTTATGCCTACCTGGAAAACCGTTATATAGGTGATGATGGTAAAGTAAAATCCCAATCAAAATATCTTGGTCAAAATCACTTGGTAGCATTAGAAAAAATGGTGGACGCCGGCGAGATTAGCAAAAGTCAGTTTAATAAATTGGTCAGCTTCGAACCGGAAGGGATACTAAAACCAACTCATGCGTGATCGGTTTACCAGTTATGTAAAATCATGGAATCCTAGAACTGGGAATTAATTGCTTTTACCCAGGGTGACAACATACGTTCTCTGTTGACGTTGGGATCGATACCCTCATTCATAAA
>JBFMGS010000176.1:0-1478 GCA_040752635.1 Bacillota bacterium | reverse complement strand
CCAGGGAGAAGAAGCCGGTCCGCGGATGGCTTGAGAAGCAGGGGAGGTTCCGGCACCTGTTCAGGCCGGAGAACGAGCACATCCTCGAGGAGATCCAGGCCGACATCGACCGAAACTGGGAGGCGCTCCTGGCGCGCGCAGGAGCCGCGTGAGCTGCCCTATTGCACTGAGCCTTTCGGCGTGGCGTCGCGCCAAAGTGTTTGGGCTCGGTGTACTCCTCTACTCTCCCTTGCGGCTCAGATTAGTAAGATGGGGCTTGCGCTCACGGATAGCTTGCCTCCATTGTCCGATGTTTATTTTACCCGAGGAAGCCGTGATGACTTGTGGAGAGTTACCTAATCCGTCCTATGGCTGTGCATGATCTTGCTGCCGTGCACCATTTGATCAGCATCAGCGGTTTCCCTCATGCTCTGGAGAAGCTCAGGTTTATGCTAAAGCATGATCCAGAGGGGTGCTTTGTCACGGAGGATACTGACGGAGGAATCGTCGGGTGTGCATTCTCCGGAGTGCGAGGACGTGTGGCATGGTTTGGGCCACTAGCTGTATGTCGGGAAAGGCAGGGGCGGGGGATTGGGTCAGAACTCTTCCGCCGTTTTGACGCACGTGCGAGAGCTGTAGCTGACGTTGGAGTACTTTGTGTCAGGGAGGACAACCTGCCCGCGATAACCATATACACTCGGCAGGGTTATAGGCCGGTAACGCGGTGTTATTACGTTGGTGGGCGACTGGGGCTCCTGCCGGACCCAGACGAGCTGAAGTTAGATTCAGCTTTCATCATCAGCAGCGTGCAGAGAGAAGACCTAGCATGGATTTCCCTACTTGATAGGGAAGTGTACGGCGCTGTCAGATGTCACGACCTTCGCTACATCTACGACCAGAACCCAGCAGGTGCCGTCTGTTTAAAAGAGTCCGGGGTGATAAGAGCATACATATTCACAAGTGATGAAGGGTTTGTGGGCCCGGGACAAGCACCGCAAAGCTCCGAACTGTTCCTGCTGTTAGCGGAGCTTAAGAATCGTATCGGCGATGTTGAAGTCTGGTTACGAACAAGCGACGAAGAACTCGTCGAGTATTGCCTGGCGAGGGGGTTCAAAAGACGCGACTTCGCTCCATTCTTCCTACTATTGGAGCGACAGTATAAGGTACCGGTCACCCGAGCTCACCGACCCTACATAATGATGTCCTGGGACAAGGGTTGACTGGAAGAGCGGAATGTCGTCAATGGCAAAGACGAGTTTGCGCCTCCAAGGACCCAGGACACGAAACCTCTGCGACTACCAGTTCGATCGTACCGGTACCCTTGCTGGCCTGGACCTTTGAGGCGAAGCATTGGGAAGCACTGGAGGGACTCTGAAATGGTTGAGAAGGGGACTTTTACGGTTAAGAAGGGTCTTGCGGAGATGCTGAAAGGTGGCGTGATCATGGACGTCACCACCCCCGAGCACGCCAAGATCGCGGAAGACGCGGGCGCGGTAGCG
>JBFMGS010000175.1:0-1515 GCA_040752635.1 Bacillota bacterium | reverse complement strand
CGCTGGTGCCGACGAAAGTCGGCATGGGCGACTACCCCGAAAATAACCCCATCGGAGCCGCGGACCCCCAGGGGCAGTATTAGGCGGCCTCCTCCAGGGTTACCTTGTATCCGAGGGCTTCGAGTCGCTTGACTGCGCGGCGGACCGTCGCGTTGCGGTTGAGCTCGTCAAAATGATTGGAGCCTAGATCCTGGTACGCAGTCCCTTCCCTGAGCATGTGATATATGATCACAATCATACTGTGGGCAACGGCCACCGCTGCCCGTTTGGCCCCTCGACGGGCTGCAATACGATGATACTGGGCAGAGAGGTATGTATCCTTCGTGTGTGCAGCGGCCTGCGCCGCTTCCACCAAGGCTTGCCGAAGATGTGGGTTGCCGTGGCGTGTCCGGCCACTCTTTCGCTTGCCAGCACTCTCGTTATTCCCCGGGCACAGTCCAGCCCACGAAGCAAGGTGCGCAGCGCTTGGGAATCGGTCCATATTAGTTCCGGTCTCAGCCAACACCTCTTCAGCTATGCGTCGCCCGATGCCTGGGATCTCATCGATGGCCTCGACCGCTTGATCAAAAGGGCGCATCCGCTCCTCAACCTCTCGGTTGAGCCTCTCTATCTGCTTATCAAGGAATCGAATGTGCTCTAGCTGCGCGCCAAGTATCATCCTTTGATGCGGGCCAATCAATCCCTGCAGGGCGCTGGCTAATTGCTCGCTCTTTTTCTTCAGCCTCCCTTTGGCTAGACTCGCGAGCAACTCAGGGTCCGTCTCGCCTACTACCAAGGCTTCTATCATGGCTTGGCCCGACTTACCCATTACATCGGTCGCGACATCCCCCAGTTTGATATTGGCTCCTTCTAACACCTTCTGGAGCCTGTTGACCTCTCGGGCCCGCTCCCGCACAAGTTCCTTGCGATAGCGCACAAGCTCTCGCAGCTCCCGCTGAGGGCGGTCGGGGATAAAGCTTCCACGAAGGAGCCCGTGCCGCAGGAGATCACAGATCCACTCTGCGTCCTTCACGTCCGTCTTCCGCCCCGGCACTGCCTTGATATCCCGGGCATTGACAACCAGAACTTCAATTCCCGTTCCCTCGAGAATGTTATAGATGGGTTTCCAGTACACACCCGTGCTCTCCATTGCCACGTGCGTGCACCCCTTGGACACGAGATAATCAGCCAGCTCCAGCAACTCGCTCGTCATCGTGCCGAAGGTCTTGGTCTCTTTCCCCTCTGGAGTCGCGACACACGCAACCACGAGCTTCTTGTGAACATCAAGCGCACCGCAACGCTCGTACAGTACCTCCATCAGCACGCCGCCCCCTCTGCCAGACTCACCGGCGCGGCGACCTCCAAACTGAAGATTCTACCCCGCGTGCTTCCTAAAGAGGAGCAACATTTCGTGGTGCCTCAGGTCGCCGAGGTCAGACTACTCTTTCGGGCTCTCCGGCACCAAGGAAAGCCGGCCTCCCTCAACCGGTTCGCAGAGTAGCATTCGCCGTGACCGCATTTTCATCCTTTCGATGG
>JBFMGS010000174.1:0-1531 GCA_040752635.1 Bacillota bacterium | reverse complement strand
TTCTTCATCGTCTTGGCATCCTTGGTCTCCGTGGCCGACGCCGCAAGTAGCGGGTTCTTCATCTTTAGACCTACGTATTCAACTGAAAGATCTGCCATCTGCCTTTTCCCCCTTGTGCTTCTTCCTCGCTTCGCCTTTGCCCAGGCCTTCCTACCTCACACCTGCGGCACCCCGTCTTTTACTACCACTTTGGTGCCATCAAGCGTTATCGTGGGATGCCAGATAACCGCATCTATATGGAATGTGGCCTTGGTGACCCCACCGAGCTTCGTGTTGTCTCCTATCCCTATGTGGCCCGTCCCCAGCACGCTCTCATCCTCAATGATGATCCCCGTTATCTTGCCCTTCGGGTTCAGGCCCACCGCCACCTCGGCTATGTTATACATGTTCGGATCCTTGGTGTCCGCAAGAAGCTTCTCCAGATCCCTCGCCTGCGCCCCTCCGGTCACCTTCACGATCTTCCCGTTCTTTACTTCCATCCTGATGGGTTCCTTTATCACGCCAAACTCCGAGATGCTCGCATCGCATACCACTACCCCGTTGGCAGTGCCCTCTATGGGCGAAATGTTCGCCTCCACCGACGGCACTCCCATGCACTCGCCACTCTTATGGCACACCGCACTCTCGGCGTTGGCTACCCGCCCCTCTAGACTCGCCGTGATGTCAGTGCCACCTGGAGCCTGGAACCTTACCGTCTTCGCAGCCGTGAACGCCTCGGCGATCTTGTCTACCGTCTCCTTGTTCTTCACAAAGTCAACCTTGATCGCCTCTCCCATCATCGTCTGCTCATTGGCGCCCGTCATGGCCACAACCCGAGCCCCAGCCTTGCACGCCTCTATCCTCGCAACAGTGTGATACATCGACGCCGTCGTCGGTGTCATCACCACGTCCGCGCTCTTCATCGCCGCAGCTATCGGCCTGGGCGGCTCCCGGTCCATCTTCGGCCGTAGCGTCATTACCGCTATCGATACCTCCGCCCCGCATTCCTTCGCTGCTATCGCAAGCGCCTCAGCCACCGCAACCTTCGTCGTGTCCGTGACGATCAGCACCTGCTCCCCGGGCTTTATCCCAGCAGTAACCCTCGCTACGTTCCTGGCGCCCTCCATCATTTCGAGAACCCGCATGTCCACCCCTCATCACCTCCACAGTTTCCTCTCCCCTAACCTGTCTCCCATCCTCCATCCCCCCGGCAGACCCCAGCCTCCTAAGCCAAAGCCCGCCAGATCCCTGCCTACAAGGCCCTTCTCCTCTGCCTACCACCTGCTACCTGCTACCTACGTACACTTCAGGAAGCTTCCTGTTGTCTAGTCAATCCACAGGACCGCCTTACTAATCGAGCAAGCCGGAGTATTTGCACACGATCTCGATGAGTTTAACCAGGGCGCGTATGACATACCTGGTTACGTCCTCGATGATCTTCCCCTCCTCGTCGGTCGTGCCAAGCCCAGGCGATATGAATATGTTTCCGTCATACGAGAGGGTCGGCACTATCCCCATCTGCGCCATGCCTGACTGCAATAGCCCTGTCCCT
>JBFMGS010000173.1:0-1598 GCA_040752635.1 Bacillota bacterium | reverse complement strand
AATGGTGTGTTTAGATGCCCTTAAACCCGCGTGGTTTCGTTGAGTCCAGAATATGTCATGCCAGTCGATGGCAAAAACCAACGGCCTCGTACTGGAGACCGTTGGTTTTGACCAATACTTGGCAATTTGCCCCGCCTGAGCGGACGTTTACGGGGACTTTGCCACCCGGCGTTGCCATGGACTGGAGAGAATCTACGGTCTCGCACGGCAATCGTAGGCGCTTCGGATAGCGTTGCTGGTGCTTGCGTGACGGGCCGTATCAGACGGAAGCTCCACCAATAGGCCCGTGATAAAGTGCCACGAATCTGTGACCACCAACCGAGGGTTTCTTATGTTTCAACGGAGGTGAGCGAATTGGTAGTTGGGGTCCCGAAGGAGATCAAGGACAACGAGAACAGGGTGGCGATTGTCCCATCGGGCGTAATGGCCTTTGCTGACAGGGGCCATACGGTGCTGGTGGAAAAGGGGGCCGGCCTGGGCAGCGGGATATCTGATGAAGACTATGCCCGGGCGGGCGCGAAGATCGTGGAGAATGTCGGCGACCTGTGGGCGAATGCTGAGATGATCATGAAGATAAAGGAACCTCTACCTCCCGAGTACAAGCTGATGCGATACGGGCAGATCGTGTTCACTTACTTCCACCTGGCGTCAGACGAAATCCTGACGAGGGCGGTGCTGGATTCGGGCATAGTCGCCATCGCATATGAGACGGTTCAGCTCCCCGACGGAAGCTTGCCGCTCCTTTCGCCCATGAGCGAAGTAGCCGGAGCAATGGCCGCCCACATAGGTGCGTATTACCTGGCCGGGCCGAATGGAGGTCGAGGCGTCCTGATGGGCGGGATACCGGGCGTGGAGCCCGCTCACGTGGTAGTGATCGGCGGCGGGACGGTCGGCACGAACGCGGCGCTCATGGCTGCCGGCCTGGGGGCCCAGGTGACGGTGTTCGAGGTTTCCATCAGCCGCATGAGGTATCTCTCTCACATACTTCCGAAGAACGTCAAGGTGCTCTACTCCAACAGGCATTCTATAGGAGCCGCGCTTGCCGATGCTGATCTTGTGATAGGAGCCGTCCTGATACCTGGTGCGAAGGCGCCCAAGCTCGTTACCAGAGATATGCTCAAGCTCATGAAGAAGGGCGCTGTCATCGTAGACGTCGCGGTGGACCAGGGTGGGTGCATCGAGACGATCCATCCGACTACGCATGCGAACCCTACCTACTTCGTAGACGGCGTCCTCCATTATGCGGTTGCGAATATGCCGGGCGCGTTCCCAAGGACGTCTACGTTCGCCCTGACGAACGTGACGTTACCTTACGCGCTCAAGATCGCGGATCTCGGGGCGGAAGCGGCCATGCGGCAGGATCCTGCCCTCAAACTTGGCTTGAACGCGTACAGAGGCAAGCTAACCTGCAAAGGCGTCGCCGAGGCTTTCGGCATCGAGTACCACGCTCCAGATGATATGCTGGCGTGACGGAGCTTGCTGAACTTGCTGGTGGAACGCTGTTCGCACCTGCCGGGTCAACAGGTACGAGCGAGGTACACAGGTACAGGCGAGGTACGGGCGAGTTCCATCAGAGTTGTGGAGATTCCAGCATCGGG
>JBFMGS010000172.1:0-1669 GCA_040752635.1 Bacillota bacterium | reverse complement strand
CTCCAGCGCGTTCAAGATGGCCCGCTGCCGGTCGGTAAGGGTAGTGGTCGTGATCCAGCGCCCCCGGCCGATGGCAGTCTCGCAAGCGCGAATCTGGCTAAGTTCCTCTATGGCCGTCTGTGCAGTGATGCCAACGTCCGCTTTCTCAAGCGCTACGTCAATGACACGCTCGAGGAGGTATGCCAGGACGCACAGGCTCAAGTGCGCCCGCACACGCTCGTCTTTCCAGTGGTAGATCGGCCTTGCCTCCAGGGGGTTCTTGATGGTACGGAACGCATCCTCTACTTTCCATAGCCCCTTGTAAGAGAGCGCAAGCTCCGCGGGCGAAAGGGCGGTGTTCGTCGTAAGCACCCACTTGCCGTCATAGCGAGCGTCTTCGCGAATGCGCGACTCGTTAAGCTCCACCTTAGCCCCACGGACGGTAAGATAACGCCGAGCCACGCCGTTTCTAAGAAGCGAGCCCACTCCCTTCGAAAGCTCGGCCCTGAGGTATGCTACCATCGCCTCGCGCTCTTCCCTATCCCGGAGCTCCTCCTCAGGGTTATAGCACACCACATACCGCTCGTCCCCTGGCATGTGAACCTCTTTTACCTGAAGGTTGCGATCCACCACATGATAACGGCCGGCTCGTGACAGGACCTCTCTCGTGGTGAGGTGGCGCATCCGTATCCCCGCGATATACCCGATACCGGCACTACGTAACGCAGCAAGATTTGCCTCGCTCACCATCCCCCGGTCCACCACCACGATGATCTCGCCGACCGGAAGCCTCGAGCGAAGCTCATCCATGGCTTGCCTGAAGGCAGAGACATCACTCGTGTTACCAGGGAAGACCACGTGAAACAGGGGGTACCCCTCAGGCGTCACGAACAGCCCCAGGACCACCTGGGGACGGTCAGATCGCTTGTCTCGCGAGTACCCAAACCGCGCAAGGCCTGGAGGGCCGTCACCTTCGAAGTACACGCTCGTCGTGTCAAAGAGCACAAGCCGAAGGTCACTTACAAGGCGTGCGGTTACCCGCTCAAGAAGCCCAACCTGCACATCGTCCAGCACCTCATACACAAAGTCCAGGGTCCGATAGAGCTGATGAAGCTGTAGCGCCTCAAGCTCCGGTGCGTAAACCCTGTCGAGCCACCGAATGGTTGCCCGCTCAGAACAGGGGTCCACTACCCTGCTGAAGACGATGGCGCGAACACCGGCCTCTACATCGAATCCCAGACGACGCCTGGCGGCAAGATCGCGGAACAGTTCGCCCAGGCCCAGGCGAGACCAGAGATGAGAAAGCACGTAAACCGTCCCGTATTCTCTCGCCCCGAGGATCTCCACATCCTCGGCCCTTGCCACCTGTGCCCGGCCGTAAGGGGCCAGCGATGCTATGAGCCGGTCTACCTGCTGAGGGTCGAGGAGATCCTCCCGGCCGAGGTTTGCCACTACCCGATGCCTGGGCCGGCCCTCGCGCCAGATGCTCTCCACCAGCTGGATATAGGTGTAGGTTTTGCCTCCAGACTTAGCTTTCGTCCTCTTGATGAACATCCTGCCACTATCATAGCGAACCGCGTGACAGTTGTCAAGCTGCTGTGCATACCGTATTTGCCACTAGGCCGTCCCCACTCACAGGGCCTTACACTGGGCGAACACCGTCGGACATAGACAAAGTGTCAAAGTTGGG
>JBFMGS010000171.1:0-1726 GCA_040752635.1 Bacillota bacterium | reverse complement strand
GGAGGACTTTCGAACTTCCATTTGGTGCACGTCCCTGCCATTACCGCCATGCTGCCCTGACTGCTTCTACTAACCTTAGAGTCCTCTCCCTGACCTCGTTGGGATCCGCCTCGATACGGGCGACCCCGGAGTCCATGGCCGCCCTAGCCACTGCCGCCGCTACCGCGGGAGCGACACGGGGATCGAAGGGCCTCGGGATAATGTAGTCGCAGGAAACCTCTTCGTCGGTGATGAGACTGCTTATGGCATACACGGCTGCAATCTTCATTTCTTCATTTATATCCCGGGCCCGTACGTCCAGGGCGCCTCGGAACACACCGGGGAACGCCAGGACATTGTTTATCTGGTTCGGAAAATCGGATCTGCCGGTCGCGACGACCTTGGCACCAGCTTCCCTTGCCTCATCAGGCATGATCTCCGGGACCGGGTTCGCCATTGCGAAGATTACCGGATCTCCGGCCATCCTCTTGACCACGTCCTTGCTCACAAGCCCGGCCTTGGATAATCCAATGAACACATCCGCCCCTGCCATGGCTTCCTTGAGGCCACCCGTGATTCCCCGCCTGTTCGTTACTTTCGCTATCTCTTCCTTGTACGGGTTCATACCTTCCCTTCTACCAGCGTAGATGGCGCCCTTCGTGTCACATAGGGTGATGTCTCCGACTCCGAGCTTAAGAAGGAGTTTTGTGACAGCGATGCCGGCAGCACCGGCGCCGTTGATGACAACCTTAACATCATCAAGCCTCTTGGACACGATCTTTAGGGCATTGATAAGCGCCGCGCAGGCCACAATGGCCGTGCCGTGTTGGTCGTCGTGGAATACAGGGATGTTGACCTCTCTCTTAAGCCGGGCTTCGACTTCAAAACAAGCGGGGGCCGAGATGTCTTCGAGGTTTACCCCTCCGAATGTAGGTTCAAGAAGCTTGACCGTTTCAACTATCTTTTCAACGTCCTTTGTTGCGATGCAAATGGGAAACGCATCGACACCAGCAAATGCTTTGAACAGCACTGCCTTGCCTTCCATGACGGGCATCCCGGCCCCAGCTCCAATGTCGCCCAGCCCTAACACAGCAGTGCCGTCCGTCACCACTGCCACGAGATTGCCCTTAATCGTGTAATCGTATATCTTTTCCGGCTCGGCGTGGATTTCTCTGCATGGTTCCGCCACCCCCGGGGTATAGGCGAGGCTCAAGTCGTGCGCGTTTCTCACCGGCACTTTACTTATCACTTCGAGCTTGCCCTTGCTCTTCTTATGGAGGCTCAGGGCCTCCTCCCTGATGGACACCTGGTTACTCCCCCTTCGGCCCGTTCGTTTACTGTGTACTTCTCGCACTTCGTTTGGTACGCCTCTCGCGCAACGCATACAGCACGCACAACGCATGCAGCGTAGGGATGCTATTTGGTATACCAATGCTGTCACATGATCTTTTCTTCGTTCGCACTAGAATTCCTTCTAAACGTTAGCCCAAACGTCAGCAAATTCTCAGCGCACGTTGGAGCAATTCCGTAACGAGCTCACAAACCGCCAAGCTGCGCTTCGTGCTGCACCGCATAGAGCAGGCTCGCCCTCAAGCCCTCGAGGTGGCGGCGCATTGCATGCTCGGCGTATTTGGATGTGCCCTCCTTCCGCGATCTCACTAACCCTTTCAGGATAGCCTCATGTTCCAGGACCGAACTCCGAGCCCGCCCCGGCGTCAACAAAGAGGTTAGCCTATGTCTTATGGTT
>JBFMGS010000170.1:0-1740 GCA_040752635.1 Bacillota bacterium | reverse complement strand
TGCGCAACCTCGCAAGTCTCCTCGATATACGACTCCGTAGCGTCCCTGCCTGCCTTGGAATCGAACATCACGTGGAGCGCGTAGTATTCGGCGTAATTCGGATAAATCCCGTAGGCAGAGAACCCTCCTCCAAGCCCGTTCCCCCGATCGTGCATGTTTGCCATGGCGCGGATTATGTCCGCTCCAGAGAACGTGCGGCCTTCAAGGCTAACCATGCCAAAGAGCCCACAACTGTCGATGACCTTGTCGTCGCCGAATGCATTGTTGATCTTCTCAATCGTTCTCATGTTCGTACTCCCTTCTCTCTTCTCTGTCTTTTGCTTTGTGAGCGCTACCTGCGTCACATCTGGACATATCTTTTCATCATCTCCCGGCGCAATGGCTCGGGCAAGGCGGCTAACCCCGGGCACTTGAAAAGCTCCTCTTTGCAATCGGAAATGCCCACTCGGGCCCGGATTAGTCCCAGAATCACGCCGGAACGGTCCACTGCGTCGCCGGTGAAGATGAAGCCCACAGGGCATCCATTTCGGGTCACGAGCTTCCTGTAGGTTTTCTTTTCAGGCCGGTATTCCTGGAGAACATCGTACTCGGCATCAGCAGAGGGATCGAAAATGCCTGCGGACACTGCCGGAAAGCCAAAGAAATGCGCGGCGTTCATGGCCACCCCGCCAGGGAACGTCGTCTGCCGACCTGCCATGTTCAGGCCTGCGATACGGCCCTGGAGGTACGCGTTCGGCCACAATGGAATAGCGCGGCGGGTTCCCGTGAGGAGATCGTGACCCTCGGCTACATCGCCCGCCGCAAAGACGTCGAGTGCGCTCGTCCGCATGAAGCGATCCACCAGGATGCCGACGTTGGTTTCGATCCCGGCCGCATCCGCCAGTTCTTTCCGGGGGGCAACACCTGTGGCCACGATAACCATGTCCGCCGGGATGCGCGTCCCGTCCTGCAGAACGACCTCGCCGACACGCGCCGGCCCGGATTGAGAAGGAACTATCCGGCGGGCCGAAGCTCGCGTCATTATCTCCGCCCCGTGCTCCCTGAACAACTCCTCGACTACGGACGACGCAACGTCATCGAAAACGCGGCCAAGTATCCTCTCCATGAATTCGACCACAGTCACCTGGCGGCCCAGCTCAATGAGAGCCTCCGCAGCCTGGAGCCCGATGAGCCCGCCGCCGATGACGCAAACCCGCCTCACGCGTGACAGGTATTCCTTGATGTTCTGGGAATCTTCCAGGTTCGTGAGGGTGAAGACTCCATCCAGCTCCAACCCTTCTTCGATGGGAGGCACGCCCGGCCGCGATCCGGTGGCGAGCAGCAGCACCCCGTAACCGATATCGTCACCTTTGTCGGTGGTGACGGTCTTCCTCTTGAGGTCGCAGGAAACCACGCGGGTGCCGGTTCTTACAGTTGTGCCCATTTTGTCCCAAAACCCGGGCCGCGGGTAGATCATGTCTACAACATCACGCTTGCCGGCAAAGTGGTGCGATATCAGGGGACGGGAGTACGCTGCAACTTTCTCCTCGCCGAGCACCAGGACGGAGCCTGTTCCGTCCACCCCCCGGATTGCCTCGACCGCGGCCACGGCCGCAACAGAACTCCCCACTATCACGTAATCGTAGCGCCTCGCCAGGGCTGCGCCACCCGATGGCTCGCTGCTTGTCGGAATCTGGCCGAGCCCGCTCATACGAGCTCACCTGCCTCTTCAAACACCAGAGCCTGGTTGGGGCAGTTGGC
>JBFMGS010000169.1:0-1754 GCA_040752635.1 Bacillota bacterium | reverse complement strand
AGACCTATACGGACAGGAGTCGTGCCGCGTTGCGCTGCTGGGTTGCCATGCGAAAGGCCGTCGGGCCACGGAGGCGTTAGGTATCCGTGGACGACGACGTACCGGGGGATGAAGGATGCCTGAGTCGTTGCAGGAGTTCATAGCACGTTTACGCGAAGACGGAGGTCGTTCCTTCAGCAGTGAGGAAGCCACTTGCCAAGGAGTGGTTCTCCCGGTTCTGGCAGCTCTGGGATGGGATAGAGACAACGTGCACGAAGTGATACCGCAGTTTCAAGTGGGACACGGCCGGGTCGACTATTGTCTTAGCGTCCATGGAAAGAAAACCGTGTTCGTCGAGGTCAAGCGCGTGGGTGAGGACCTCGGCAATCATGAGAAACAGCTACTTGAGTACGCGTTTCATGATGGTGTCGAGGTTGCGGTACTCACGAACGGTCTCCTGTGGTGGTTCTACCTCCCGTTGCTAAACTGTAGCTGGGAGCAGCGGCGGTTCCTCACCGTTGACGTTCGCCAACACGATGTCGGTATAGTAGTGCAGCACCTTGTAACCTTCCTTGGTCGTGACGCAGTCGCGAGCGGTTCGGCAATAGGCCAGGCCCAGGCGATACACGCTGATGTCGAGAGAAAACGCCTCATTGAGGAAACGTTGCCCCGAGCTTGGGACGAGCTCTGTGGAGAGCCAGACGCACTCCTTCTCAGAGCTCTTGCCGACAAGGTGGAGCACTTGTCAGGCCACCGACCCGACGACGCTGTTCTTGCGGAGTACATCAAAGGACGGGCTCGAGTAAACACCACGGACGCGCGCCCTCGTTTCACAGACTATTGCCAGGTATCAAGACGTGGACACCCTGCAGGCTCTCGTCCGGCAACAGAGGACATTCCTACAGCGGGGCCTCGCGAGACAGCGATACCGGCTAATCATAGGAAACTGAACCGCGTGGAGTCCCACGATTACGATATCGGGCTGGCAGCCAGTCTCAGCCTCATAGAGCAGTCAGGACTTGATGAGAGAGAAAAGCGCACCGCGCTTCTCCTGAGTGATCGAACAGTAGAGGCTCGGAAGTACCAGGAATCGATGCGGGGGAGAGCACCCGTGATCCGCGCTCTGCTCGAACGTGACGAGATATCAGCGCTAGATATGAAGGGTCTAGCGGGTTTCTACGGCAAGTCCTTCTCAAACTTCATATCTACGTTGACTAAGACCAAGGTGATAGTAAAGGTGCGGCGGGCGAGCCTCGGACGGGGCGGCGTCTACGCACTCAATCCGAAGTTGCGCCCGTACGTTGAACGCGTCATTGCCTGGAGAGACGAAGACAATCCCGGCGTTCCGGACGAAGAGTGAAAGACCATGTCTCACTATGCATGAACGGGATGGCCGGGGCTGGAGGCTGTAGAGTTGAGCTGCCGGTATCGTGGCATCCGCACTCTCGAAGCATGTTCCGCGCTGTTCGAGGCAGCTATGTGACCCGCAGGAGCGCGTTGTTCGCACGGTCTGTCGCCACTCCAGGGTCGCGGCGAAAGGAGGCGAGGCTCGTGATAGCCACCGGATGGAGCAACGGTTCACCCAAGGGAACGGGTGCCGGGTACGGCCTTCGTATAAGACGTCAAGACAGAGACAGCTACTTCGACAGAGAATGGCCGTTCGTGACTGTTGGGCTCCCAGAGGGGGAGTGGGTCACAATCCCGCTATCTGACTCGTTCTGGAGAAAGTGCACTGAGCTACGAAGTGCACAAGTAGGGAGGTGGATGCTCGACCG
>JBFMGS010000168.1:0-1756 GCA_040752635.1 Bacillota bacterium | reverse complement strand
CCAGGAGAGCGCACAGGCACTGGGTATAACCGTAGCCATTTGCCTCAGCGTCCCGCGCCACGGCCTTGTAGGTCTTGAGAATCGCAGGCAGCCTCAGCCTGCGCAAGTACGCTTCGAGGAGCATCTCGTTATACATCCCCGCGCCCCTCCCCTATGAGCATGTTGAACTGCGACACATTCGCAGGCCTCACCCGAAACTCGAGAAGCTTGCCAGGTAACGCTTGACCAGGGTCATGCGGGCGGCCCATGGGGAGGCTTGTACGCCTTAGCGTGGCCACTATGTATTCATACGACACGTTGCCAGATCTCAAGGCCTTTTCGATTGCCCTATCCACCATCTCCCTCGGATACTCCCGGGCAAGGAGAAGGATGCGCACGAACAGCTTATTGCCTGATTCCATCTTCGAGACGGCGGTGTATAACTCGTGATACAGCGGACACAGGTCCTTGAATCCTGATACGAACGGCACGGCTCCCGGCTTTCGTACAAGTACCTCGAGATAATGGTCGAAGTCCACGAACTTGTGGCCTTTCTCGTAGCACCGGGGCCAGGAGGCTACCTGCTTGTCCTTGCGGAAGGCCGCCACGCGGTCGACGAAGGCCTTCACCGTGACTTCACCATTCGCGTACCTGCAAGGCACGGAATACGAGTTCCCCTCGAACCTGAAGAGAGACCTCGTGCTCACACTGGCGGTCGTGATCCGGCAGCACTCGACGTCGTGACGCGGCAATGGAAGGAGTAAACCCCTCTCGCGCTCGAGCGCTTCCCGTATCGAGACACCCGGAAGCTCAGGATGCTCCCTGTCCAGGTACTCTTCGCACCTCCGGCGCAGGTAACCGTTGAGTTCCTCGATGGAATCCGCTTCAGGCAAGGGGGAGAAGAAGTTCCGCTCCACGAACCCGGCCAGACTCTCAACCTGGCCCTTCTCGTTGGCCTTCGCGACATTGCAGAACGATGCCGCATACCCGAAGCTCGACCTGAACGATATGAACCTTTCCTGCTCAAGCCGGTTCCTGCCCGTGAGCACCTTCCTCACGGCGGTCTTGAGGTTATCGTACACCACGGTGTGCGGCACGCCCTCAAAGAAGAGAAACGCCTTCTTGTGGCCGTCGAAGAACGCCTCCTGGCACTGGGATGGGTATACCGCCACAAAGGACGCCCTTGAGAAGCATAGCCTCAGCGCGAAGCATTCCACCGATACCCTCTTGCCGCCGAGCACCACGACGACGGTCAGCCAGTCGCACTGGGCATGCTTGCCCGCCTCGAACTCAAGCGGTAGGAAAACATCCCGGACCTCCAGCTTCTTCTGCCGCACGTACGCTCTCACGATGCTCTCGCAGCCGGGGTAGCCGTATTCATCCCTGAGAAGCTCAAATATCCTGTGCGCGGTATACCGTTGCTTCCTCGGCTGCTTCTCGCGCTCCTTCAGGAGCCTATCGATGTGTTCAATATATGGGCCAAGCACTGGCTTCGGCCTCGGTGCCGTCAAGTGGTAGGTCGGCACCTCCGCGCTCCGAATCGCCTTGCGCACGGTCTGCCGGCTCACGTGAAGCTCCCGCGCGATCCGCCTCACCTTCCAGCCTTGCTGAAAGTACAGATGTCTGATAACCTCAATACAGGCCATCTCAATCAACCTTTCATTCCCCCTGTAGGTAATTACTGGCTCGTACTAGCCTACAGGAGTTGATTGGGATGGTCAACTTTTCGTTCGGCGAACCCCCCCGAAGTGGTCAACTATTAGTTTAGCGTTTACAC
>JBFMGS010000167.1:0-1807 GCA_040752635.1 Bacillota bacterium | reverse complement strand
AGCATCTCGCGGCCGAGCCCGCGTCCCCTGGAATCCTTTCGCACAGCTATCGAGACAATCCGTCCTCCGACCTCGCCCCTCAGTGTCAGAAGGGAAGAGAACAGAAACGCGGCTCCATTCGCTCCCAGCCTCACGGCTTCCCCGAGCCGGAGGGGGATTCGTCGAAGGAGCAGGTCCTTTGTGAGCCTGAGCCACAGCCCGTTCTTGAGAAACGACGTTCGGAGTTCGGCTTCGTCTGGTGCGACCGCGCAGTAGCCCAGAACCCCGGCACCCGGTCCCCTCGCCACGATAATACGACAGCCGGCCTCCCAAAGGGCCCGAAAACCGGCAGAGACGATCCTCACGACCCGCTCCTCGGCACCGTTATCAAAGAAGAATTCCACGCTTTCCGGAAACGCCTCCAGGTAAACCCGGGCTACGCTATCGATGTCGGGTTCCTCCGGAATTGTTATCTCCATCGCGCCACCCCACGCTTCCGCATAGCGCAAGTCCCATCAGCAACCAACAGAGCTGATCCCCATGAGTTCATGCCGATCCTCAAGGCACGAACCATGGACCTCGCCTGGAGTCTTGGCGCCCACACCCGCCACACGCCGCCTGCTCCTATTCAGGGACTTCCACGCGCGGGGACTCCTCACCCGGTTCTTCCTCCAGCAGGCGGCTGAGGGGGACTATCACAAGACCCTTCCGCCGCAAGCCCTCAATAACCAGCGGCAGCGCCTTCACAGTTGCAGAGCGGTCCCCGCCTTCATTTCGGACCAATGCCCCGCTGTCATGAAACAGGATTATGTCCCCTCCCCTGGCGGCGGGGACCACCCTCCTCACGATCGCCTGGCTCGTAGTTCCATATCTCCAGTCCCGGCTCGACACTGTCCAAAGAACGGTCTTCTGGCCCAAAGCATGCGCCAACCTGCGGAAGCGGGCATCGTACATGCCGCGAGGAGGCCGGATGTAGTCGGGGTAACGCCCGGTGACCATCGTTATCACCCTTGTTGCTCGGATGACCTCTTCATATAGCGCTCTATCGGAAACGATCGGCAGATTCACATGATGGTAAGTGTGATTGCCGATCTCGTGCCCCTCTTCAGCTATTCGATGCGCAATGTCTGGATATTTCTCAACGTGCACCCCTACCAGAAAGAACGCGGCCGGTACCTCATGTTCTCTTAGGATATCCAGAATCGTGGGGGTGAACTCCGGGCTCGGTCCATCATCAAATGTGATAGCAACCCAGTTTGTGTTCCGGCTTCCCGCTCGATAGATATCGGGCTGGTAGCCAAACCCATAGAGGACGTAGAAGTGCAAGACGCCCAGCAGCGCACCTGCGGTCACTAGTGCGGCGACAAGGGCGATGAAGGATCGCGCGGCCAAGGAGCGAGGCTCCCGTCCCAGGGCTCGGAAAACCACTCTCCCTACCAGACGTCGAAAAAGAAAGTAGCTTGCACCGGCGCTTATTCCTGCAACGAAAACACGGGCATACTGGGCGAGATCTGGCAAGCCGCTCCTCCTCGAGCATCCGTCTTTGACTCCATTCTACCATCCCGGATAGCTGAGCAAAAGTAGGATCGAGTCAGCAAGGCTCGTTAGCCAGGAGGGCTGGGTCGACCTACCGGCAGACCAGGCGCATCACCACGGCAGATTGGGGACAGGCTCCCCGGAACTCAGAAGATTCCCTGACCTCCGGGCAGACTTCGTCCCTGGGAACCGCCTCGAACCCGAAGGTGCGGAAGTACGCTTCAGCGGTGGTGGTGAGCAGGTATACGGGGGTTCCGGTAGCCAACCGGGCAAGCTGCGACGCCACGAGGCG
>JBFMGS010000166.1:0-1812 GCA_040752635.1 Bacillota bacterium | reverse complement strand
TGTAGTTCGGCCCTCTGCCCCTTATCCTGCCCGCCCCCGCGGAGGACACGGACATTCCCTCCGCTTGCGAGCTTTGCACGGCGGAAGTCTTCCAGGATAAAGGTTTTACCTTCACCGTAGATTTCCACGTATTCCTTGGGAATCGCCCTGTCACCGGTGCTGAAGTAAGCAATCGTACCTACCGAACCATCTTCAAACCTGATAGTGACACTGAGGTTCTCCTCCGGCAGCGCGCCCTCCTCTCTACCCGCAGCTGCAGCATAAACAGTCTCGGGCCTGGCACCGCACAGGAACTGCAGCAGGTCCACGAAGTGGCAAACCTCGCCGACGATCCTCCCCCTTCCTTCCTCGGGGTCCTGCGTCCAGTGGTCAGGCGGAACCGCTCCGGCGTTAACCCTGTAAATCATGGAGAGAGGCCCGGCACGACCTGCAAAAAACTCTTCGCTTCAACGGCCAGCGGGGCAAACCTCCTGTTGAATCCCACCATGAGAAGCCTGTCCGAGTTGCGTACAGCTTCCACCAGCCGGGACAACTCCGCCTCACCGGTGGCAAGGGGCTTCTCCACAAAAACATGCTTGCCGGAGGCAAGGGCGCGCATCGTCAGGTCCGCGTGAAGGTTATGGCGAGTGGCAATCACCACGGCATTTATATCCTCATCTCTGAAGATCTCCTCATTATCCGTGGTGCAGAACCTGAATCCCTACTTTCTGGCGGCATGCTTCCCGCTGATGCCGGTGGAGGTGGAAACACTGACAAGCTTTACCTCTTTCATCCTGGACAAATAGGGAAGCAGCATTAACTTCGCGTAGTTTCCTGCGCCGATCATTCCCAACTTCACAGAGTTTTCGGGAGTGCTTCTGCCCTCCTCAACCTTGAGATCAACCCTTCACCTTAAGGGAGAATCCTCTGGATAGGTGAACACGACGCGAAGATACCCGCCCTCCCCGCTCCTGATCATCTCATACGCCTCTTCGGCCTCATGAATGGAAAAGCGGTGGGTAATGAGGCGGCCTGGAGTCACCCGTCCTTCTTTCACCAGCTGCAGGAAGGTTTCCAGATTCCGCTGTTCCGTAAAGGGGACATAGGCGTAAAGATAGTCGATGCCTTTTTCTTCGTAGTTGGGGTCATAGCGCCCGGGACCGTAGGACATGGAGATCGTGTATTCCAGCTCCTTCTGGTAATAAGTCTTCCGGGGGATATTCATCCCCACATCCCCTCGTATACTTTGAATTGGACAAACCGTTAAGTTAGTGATTGATCTTGAGGCGTACCTCTGAAACAATCAACATGGCGTTGGTCGGGGTCACTCTTGCTACCCCCTGTTGCCCGGGAAACCGGTGACTTCTTTGCGCAGAGTGAGACCCTGTACTCGGTGTTGATTTCTGACCATGAGCTGCGCCGGCTGTTGCCCGGCCCCGGGTGACAGCAGCCCCGGGGTGCACCCCCGGACAACCAGTTGAGCGCTTATCGCCCGCGAGGTTGTTAACGCGCCGAGTTCTCAGGGGGCGCCCCAATTCTTGACCAGCGCAGGGAGGGTGGTGTGCAGTGAGTGCGATTTTCTGCGGCATCGATGTGAGCGCCGATTCCTGCGTGGTCTTGTGCGTTGACCAGTCCGGCCAGCCCCTGGGTCAAAGCAGGACGTTCAGCAATGACCTGGCCGGGGCCGGCGAGCTGACCGCTTTTCTAGCAGCGGGCTACCCGGCTGGAGGTCGGTCTGGAGGCTACCTCAGTCTACGGGGTCCACTTGCGCAACTTCCTGGTGGCCGCACCATCCCTGGCCGCTTTGGAGACGAAAGTCTACGAGATCAATCC
>JBFMGS010000165.1:0-1824 GCA_040752635.1 Bacillota bacterium | reverse complement strand
GGCCTTCAATGCCGTCTCCGCTATCAGTGAAGGCTCCAATGTCAAAGGCGACAACTCGCCGCAACCCTGTTAGAAGCTGCCGCGTAACGTAGTTGGGATCGCTGGAGGTTCTAGCTGCCACGGAAATCTCGCGGATAAAAGCCGTCTTGGCAGGAATCCCGCCCTCCGCAGAATACATGCGGGCCTCCGCAAGGGCTTGTTCAGCAACGGACGCAATGGCACGCACCAAGCGCATGCCAGTCGCATCCAGCCTGCTTAAAGAGGGCCTCCACAGCTCCAGCACACCCGCAGCCCCACGGCCAGCGATAAGAGGCATACAGAAGGTCTCAACACCGCGACGTGACCGTAGAAGTGGACAGGTGGACACGCCAACGCCGCCGGTGTGGAAGCTACTCGCGAGAGTTCCGACTGCACTGCACCGGGCGGCCGAAACCGTGATCTGGGCCCCAACCGCCTGCCCGTCGCCTGACGACGTGATGAGTTCGAGCTCGGCTGTATCCTGGTTTAGGATCCTGATCACCGCAGCTTCAGCGAGGGACATCTTGACAGCCAGAGCCGTAACGCTGCCAAATGTACTGCATAGCTCGTAGATGGATTGCACCACACCGCTCGCCCTCAAAACCTTAGCAAGGTACGACAGTTCCTTTGGGCGACTTACGTCAGGAGCTGTTCTCCGAACCATGCTGAGGAATTCGCCAGCGAGTTCGTCGAGCACCCATTTGTCGTTGGAATCCAGCGGGGGAGAAGTGGAGTCGCTAAAAGCGGCTATGGCAGCGACGACCGCATCGCCGTCGAAGATTGGCGTCACCAAGACCGAGCCGATGCCGAGCGCGTTACGAAGATCGCGCGGGATCTCGGCGAGCGTGCCCCGTCGAGCACTCTCGGATACATAGCCGGCAACATACTGCCAGAGTCTAGCCTCTTCTGCCAGGGCTGGTTCAGGATAGATGTGCGTAGAACCCCGGTTACCAGGAAGAAGCGGAAAGCCTGCCTCAACAACCAGCACATGATCAGCACAGCACGCAAGGGTAATGAGGTGAAGCATCCGAGCGTAGAGAGGGTCTGTGTCGCGCCGCGCACCACACGCCGTAACACCCGTCCTCAGTGACAACCAACACGATCTTTCAGGAACTCGCGCCCACTCAGGCCGCACGAAATGCCACAGGCGCGAAGGTCTCTTGCCCCGGCACTCGCGATTTGACACAGTGCATTACCTCACTGCTTTCTCGAACCCCTCTCGCCGGGTATCGGCTGGCGGGGAGTCCGGGTAATAACACCCGAATTTCAACCGACTGGCGCCGGATTACGAGCATTGCGTCGCGAGCTTGCCTGGAAATGTTGGGGCACCAGACGCCCGGCTACCATCAACATCCTGGGCTATTGCTCCGGCGTTGGACCAGGATACGACTGGTCGTCGCCCTAACGCAACCACATCGAACGTGGACCGTGGTCCAGAAGGGATCCTCTTCCTCGGGACGTCACCCCGGGGAACGCATATGATCCAGTTGGCCCGCCCCCAACTGAGATCTGCCGCCCGCTCTAACAGAATCCGCCCTTGCTGGTAAGAACGCTGGCCAAAACCTTGTCTTGCCTCAATGAATGACAACACGTCTGTCTGAATCAACTCCTGTCGTGAGACCTCGCGTTCCTACACAACACGACGGTATCATTCGACGAATACATAGCAACTCCTGCCATTTATGTGGATGACATTTCGCACGTAAACCCCGTTAGATGGCGTCACGGCGCGCTTTGCGGTCGCTTAGGGGATCAAAAAACTGGACACAACCGTGTGCACACTACGATGCCCTCGCCGCACTAGTA
>JBFMGS010000164.1:0-1860 GCA_040752635.1 Bacillota bacterium | reverse complement strand
GGGGTTGATCGTTCCGGAAGCGTCGTAATCGTTCATCTGGCGGAGATCGAAGGCATCAAGCAGATATCGGTGCAAGTTCCGCGACACACATTGGGGGCCTGCAAGATACTTGCCGAAAGCGCCTATGACTCCAGCATGTTTGGAAATTGCGTCAAGTCGCGCCTACCCGTGCACGAGCAGGCGCGACAGAGGTATGAAGATGCGGGTCCACGTTCTCAGCAGCCCGCCAAGGATCTTGTCGCTCCGGACGACCCCAACACCGTAGGCTGTCGGATCAAGTGACCTGTTGTCTCCGAGCAGGAAAAACGAGCCTTCCGGCACCTCGACGGGCGGAAGGTTGATACGCCCTGGCACCGTCACGTACGGCTCGTCAACTTCATTGCCGTTCACCACGACCCTGCCATCCCTGACGGCAACGGTCTCACCGGGCAGGCCCACCACCCGTGCAACCCCGACGTTTGCGTGAAACCGCTCGCCCCCTCCGAACCCTAGATCGACACTGATAGCCACAACAGGCCTTCCAAGATCACGTCGCAAATGCTCATCCCTGAAGAATATTACCTCGTCACCCCTCTTCGGCGGGTACGTCCTCATGTTCACAGGGATCTTTATCGATCCGTCACGAATGTCCGAGCCAGGTGCAAGAGCGGACACCCTTTGGAGAATCATGTGAATATCACGGGCTGCCCGGGCATCCATTGAGTCCATCAGCCCGGCAGCTTTCGTGCTGACGACCTGAACCAGCGTGTTTTCGGGAATCCAGGCAAGCGTGTCGGACACAATTTCGGCCAGTATGAGGACGAATATGGAGGCTAGTACGGTGAGCTTATACGTCACCTTGAGAACCTGGATTTGCAGGATCAGGGACCATACGGCCGTGACCAGCATCGTAACGATGATGCCAATAAGCCATAGGGGATTTGTGTGCCCCTGAAGGGATCCCCTAAGAGCCGCGAGCCTTAGCACCACGATGAGCGGGATGGCAACGAGCAGCACAGGTAGATAGATATACCCCCAGAGCCGAAGGAGATCTCGAATACCGCCGCCGCGACCGCGCAGCAACCTGGCAACTGCGTGCAATATCAGGAGGAACACGAGTAAAATCAAGAGACCTACAACTGCACCAATCAAGACGTAGGCGGGCAGCCACCTGATACCGGGCAAGAGCGCTTCTGCAAGGTAGGTGCCTCCTCCTACAAACATGATGGCGGCGATCACGAGGGAAGGCCAGACGGGCACCCTATCCTTCATGTCGCGGAGCGTAACACCAGGATGGGTTACGAGTTGTACCAGCCACAGCCAGAGATTCCGAATCACCCGGCTCACCTCCCCGTTCCGGTCCAAGACTCCGTGCGGATAAACCCAGGGGGACCGCCCAGCTCCCCCGAAGCCGCAGGTGCTGGCATCACAAGAGCAGGGCCGCGGTCAGCTTGGCGACGATCCCTTCAAGCCCGAATCGACCCACGACGCTCGCGCTCGCAAGCCACAAAACCAGGCCAAAAGGCAGCAGCGCCTGGACCGGCTGTTCGAGCAGGGGTTCCGCGACGTCCTCCACCCATGAACCCAGCCTTCCAAGCAGGTTGCTAAAGCCCAACCTGCGCGGAGCCGAAGCTCTCCACCGTACAGTACGCGCGAATGTAAGCTCCTCCGGTGCCATGGCCGCCTCGTCTCGAAGCGCGCGGATCGTCCGGGTAAGGTCCTGGAAGCTCTCTACCGCGCTCCTGCAGCGTTCACACGTCGTCAGGTGGGCGGCAACCTGCCGCCGTGAAGCGTCATTGAGTTCACCCTCCGCATACAGGAGCAGTCTGTGCCGCAAGTTATCACACCGCAAACAATGTCCCTCCTGCCGATAAAGCTCGT
>JBFMGS010000163.1:0-1865 GCA_040752635.1 Bacillota bacterium | reverse complement strand
CCCACATTTCGCAGGTAGCGCCTTCCACTCAGTCATTTTGCTGGTCCTCTGTTCGCTGCGGGGGTTGGTCTCGCACATAGATGTCTTCGCTGAATCCGGCCAATCTCAACAAGCGGGGCAGGTCGAACAGTTGCCGCCTATCGTGCCAGACCCGGCGGACCTTGCCCCCGTACTCTATGTGAGTAACCTGGGCAGTGTCGAGCATCTCCAGTATCATCCGCGCGGTCGGCTGCATGGCCATCCTCTTGCCAGGGATCATGATGGGCTCGCCTTCTGCTTTCAGATTCCTGCGTACCCGTCTTTCAAGGAGCGTCGCGAGAAGTAGCGCCATCAGGAGCACGTAACCCAAAGCCTCCACCCGGCTCTGCTTCTTCAAGAAGACCTGGCCAAGCAGGTACGGGCTCTTGAGGAAGCTGAATCTGGCTTCCACGGTTGTCTGCTCCTTGTATTCGCCAAGTATCCGCTTCGGCGGGTACTTCCCGGCGTCCATGAGGTTGGTTATCAGAACAAAGCAGCTTTCCCTCTCTCGCGCGCGATTGACCTGTGCCTCGTCTAATCCCTCGATCCTCACATTGGCTTTGTAGACCACTCTCTTATCAGGGGGCTCTTCATCCTTTCTGGGCCTGCCTGGTCGGGGCCTTTTGCCCACTATGGTTTCATCTATGACCTCGTAAGACAGCTCGTGAAACCCGTCCCGCCACTTCCTTATGAACAGTTCTGCCGCCTTCTCCGCATCCGGCTTACAGACAAACTCCCTGGAAAGGAGCTCTCTCGCCTCCTGCTCGATCTCCTTACGGGACCGCTCGATCGCTTTCTTGATCGACTTCTCCTTCCTCGCATCCATGCTCGACGAACGGACTACTATGAACCGATAATCCCGCCCTGCGATCTTATGGGGGTATTCACACGCCCAGTAGTGCGCTGCCCCCTTCTGCGAGGAGAAGCCGCCGATAGATTCCCACTTGTCCTCCTCCCATGCCTTCTCGATAAGCTCGCTCGTGACCGCGAAGGTCGCCGGGACCCGTGACACGAATTTGACTTCGTGCTTGGCTGCCTCTTCAAGATTGCCCTCGGTGACGAACGAGCTGTCTGCAACATAGATGAGGTCTTTGAGCACCTCCTTAGGAAACAGGTCCTTGAGCCTTGCTATGGTGACCCCGTTCCACTTCTTATCCGAACCATTGCCCGAGAGAACCTCACCGTAGTTTAGGACGCCCTCCCGTGTCACACCCACACCAAACTTGATCTGCTTCAGATCCGGCCGCCTGTCCGTACTGTGACCGAAAACTATCTCGATGGCGTCAGGCCTGTCCTGGTCCTCGTATTCACCTTGAACCGAAAGGCTGGTGGTATCGAAATGGATCGCATCTACAGAGACCTCATGGACCTTCAGTGCCGATGATATCACCTGCCCCAGGACCCTGTTGCCGCCGGCCTCGAAAAGCCTGTCCAGAGCCCTCGCGAGTGCGTCGTCATTGAAGTCGCAAGCCCTGACACCCTTGCCGAAAAGGCTCTCAGTATCCTTACCCTCATAGAACTCCTCTACCCGGTACAGAGCCTTTCTGTCAGAGAGGATGCAGATCACAAGCCCTTCGATGAGCCTACCCGGAGACAGGCGCCACCGCGCTTTGTCCCAGTGAAGAGCTTCATCGATGACATCAACAAGACCAACCTCTTCGCACATACCTGCCACAAGGGAAGTCGCCCCCGCAGTCACTGTCTTGAGGCAACGCAATGCCTTCAAAATGGCCTTCGGGTCCACAGCCCACACCTCCGGATTGTCTCCTCTCCGGAGGAATTCGCTACGAGGCCCGCCTAATCCCCCAAAATGCCCGGCTGGGAATTGTTACATGCGAAACATGGGC
>JBFMGS010000162.1:0-1915 GCA_040752635.1 Bacillota bacterium | reverse complement strand
ACGTTGCCGCCCCTTGCCAGGACGGCCTCCTCAGCCTGCTTGCGCGTGAACCCCTCGAGCGCGCCGGTGAGCACCACGGTCTTGCCTGCAAGCGGGCTTGCCGCCCGAGCCGCCCTCTCGCCTTCCTTCATGTTCACCCCTGCCTCGGCCAGCCGTTCCAGGATCTCGAGGTTCCGGGGCTCCCTGAAGAAAGCCAACACGCTTTCGGCGACTTTCGGCCCCACGTCGGGGATGCTGGTGAGGTCATCGTAGTCCGCCTTTGCCAACTCGTCCATCGTGCCGAAGCGCTCCGCAAGGTCGCGGGCTACGCGTTCTCCCACGTGTCGAATGCCAATGGCGTAAACCAGCCTGTGGAGGGGATGGCTCCTGGACTTCTCGATGGCTTCGAGGAGGTTCTCTGCCGATTTCTTGCCCATCCGCTCCAGGCGGACCAGGTCATCGAGCTTCAGATAGTATATGTCGGCGACGTCCCTCACGAGGCCGGTATCGAGCAGTTGCGTCACGAGCGACGGGCCCATTCCCTCAATGTCCATGGCGTCCCTGGACGCGAAGTGCAGTATGCCTTCGCGGATCTGCGCCGGGCACGCCATCCCGCCGACGCACCTTGCCGCGACCTCCCCTTCCAGCCTGATCACGTCCGCTCCGCATTCAGGGCACTTCTCCGGCATCTCAAACTTGCGCTCGTTGCCGGTCCTTCTGTCCTCAATTACCCTCACGACCTCTGGGATCACGTCGCCGCCCTTCTCGACGACGACGGTGTCGCCTATCCGTATGTCCTTGGCCCTTATTATGTCCTCGTTGTGCAGCGTGGCGCGGCTCACGGTGGATCCTGCGAGTTCCACAGGGTCAAGCACCGCCACGGGAGTAAGCGTGCCGGTCCTGCTGACCTGGACGATGATGTCTCGCACGACGGTCGTGGCCTGCCTCGCCGGGAATTTGTAGGCAACGGCCCACCGCGGGCTTTTCGCAGTTGCGCCCAGCCTTTCCTGCTGTGAAAGCGAGTTGACCTTTACTACTACGCCATCTATCTCGTAGTCGAGAGTGTCCCGCTTCTCGCCCCAGGCCTCGCAGTACTCCAGGACCTCGTCGATGTTGCGGCAAAGCCTGGTATTCGGGTTCACGCGAAACCCCGCTTCTTTCAGAAAACCCAGAGCCTCACTGTGTGTCTCGAGCGTGGCTCCCCGGAGGTACCCGATGCCATACACGAAGATGTCAAGCGGCCTCGTCGCGGTGACCCTGGGGTCAAGCTGCCGCAGCGAACCCGCTGCGGCGTTGCGCGGGTTTGCGAACAGCGGTTCCCCCAAAGCCCGGCGCTCCTCGTTTAGCTTTTGGAATTCACGGCGGATCATGTAGACCTCGCCGCGCACGTCGCAAGTCACAGGTTCCTTGGTCCTGAGGCGCATCGGGATCGAGCGGATAGTTCTGAGGTTGTGAGTGACGTCCTCCCCCGTGGCGCCGTCGCCCCTGGTGGCCCCGCGGACGAATCTGCCGTCCTCGTACGTCAGCGAGACAGCCAGGCCGTCTATCTTGAGTTCGGCGACGTACTCCACCGGCTCACCGTTGAGGGCTTTCCTGACTCTCCCGTCAAACGCCCGGAGCTCCCCCACGGAATACGCGTTTGCCAGGCTCATCATGGGAGACCGGTGCGCGACCGGGGCGAACGCCTCCGCCGGCGCCCCGCCTACACGTTGGGTTGGCGAGTCCGGAGTGACAAGCTCAGGGTACCTTTCCTCGAGCGTGGCAAGTTCACGCATCAGCGCGTCAAACTCGGCATCGGATATGAGAGGGTCGTCAAGCACGTAGTACCTGTAGTTGTGGCGCTCGATCTCTTCGCGAAGTTCGCGGACCCTCTTCTCCGCCTCGCCCAGCCCGTCCACCCGTCATCCCCTCCCCCGTCCTCTCTGTCCTCCCGCCC
>JBFMGS010000161.1:0-1938 GCA_040752635.1 Bacillota bacterium | reverse complement strand
GGGGTCAAGCGAATGGCAATAGCGATACCCGCGTTGAACAAGGATTGGTGCCGGCTCTCAGGGTGTAGCCCGGGCTTTGACGGAGCTCACCATGGCACAAATGGGACCAGTCCTACTTTAACAAGGACCGCCACCAGGAGAGCCAGGATAAGCGAGGTCCACTCGACGGAAAGAGACTTTATCCATTTTATCATTCAAGCCATCCCCCCTTATGTGGAGATAGGAACCCTCAGGCTTTCAACCCTGATGCGAGCCTCGCGTCGCTGGCCATGGCAACTGCGAACGTGTCCGACCGCAGTCCGCGCCTCATTGCCTCCAGGGAGACTACGTCGTGGGGTTGGATGTTGCCCAGATTGACGAACGGTCCGAACCTGAGCAAGAGGTCACGTTGCTGGCTTGCCATCGGCGCTTCGATGATGAGATTGTCGATATCCCCAGCCCCTTCTCGGACCTGCTTGAGCTCCTCATCCTTGATGTTGCCGCTGTCGTCGTAGATCCCAACGCCTTTTCCGGAGTCGCGGCCTTCAACGATGACCTTGTACGCACCGCACGCCAGGTCTCGCGCAATCTGCTCCCTGGTCTGGGCGTGCGTGAGTTTGCGCATGGGGTCCTTCTTGCCCACTTCTGTTAAGACCTTGAAACCCCTCGATGCGGAGGCTTTGATCATCTCAATGCGCAGCGTAGGTGAAATATCAAGTGTCCCCTCGGATACCTCGATGCACGTAAAGCCAAGTTCGTAGCACCTCTGGAGGAGCTCACTCGCACGTCCCTGATAAAGGGCGATTTCAAGGAGCGTACCTCCGGGGTAGACGTCTACGCCGTAGGATTTGATGAGGTCTATCTTGCACTTTAGTAAGCGATCCGAGTGTAAAACGGCGGTTCCGAAGGCAAGCTTGATGAAGTCTATGGCCGGTCCGGCCATCTCTAACAGATCTCTGGTTTCCTGTAGCCCCAAGCCTTTGTCGATGACCATCGTGAGTCCTCTTGATCTGGGCCTTGACTCACGTCCGGGAAGCGGATCCTCGATAACGCCTTCGAACATGCCCCCCCCGTGAAGATACTGCGACACCATAAGTTCCCTCCCCTCGAATCGACCGCCAGCCAATTCAGGCGGTTCGTCGGCCTTGTCTCGCGCGCCCGCCCCAAGGTTGCGCTTCCGACTCGTAGCCACACATAGTCTATGACCCGCCGACCCGAGAGGCATATTGTCCCGCAGGTCGTCGAGGGGATTACAGCCCGGGCGTTACCGTCGGGTTGGCTACGAAAGGTCACGACCAGCCGTGGCGGCGCGACTGATGCTGTTACCCACCTCGTGGAGACGCTCGTCGAATAGCGATTGGGAAGTGCATTGGGAAGTGCAAAGATCGAACGCCTCGGGCGTAGCAGGCTGCGAGCGCGCATTATCCCTTGACACCCGGCAGATACTATCCGGAGAGGAGGTGATCACGTGGAAGACCGCTTGTCTCCAGTTGACGAGATGCGTGACGCCGGTGCAGGCAATGACGGCAGAGTCGAGAACGCGGGTGTCGGCGGTCGAGGTGGGAACAACAGGGGCGGGCGAGTGAACACAAGCGCCTGGCTCATCGGTGTGCTCGTGGTCATTATCGCCGTGTTCGCAGGGCTTCGATTCGCCAGGGTCCCCGCGCCACCGCGCCCCGCACCCACGAGACCAGCACCCACACGGCCGGCTCCGACAGCCCCAGCTCCGGCGGTGACAGATCTCGAGCGCGACATAACCAGGGTCGAGAGCGCCGTCAAGCGCAGAGATTGGGCAACAGCAGAAAGAGAAGCCTTAAGGTTGCGTACCACCTGGCAATCGCTGCGCCCCCGGGTAACCAGCCCGAATACAACAAAGGATGTCACCACGTTTGACGCGCGCGTGGACAAGCTCATATCGGACATAAGGGCGAAGAACGAAGCCGGCGCCAGGGCGGACAT
>JBFMGS010000160.1:0-1939 GCA_040752635.1 Bacillota bacterium | reverse complement strand
ACTCCCACCATCTCCGCGCCCATCTGGTAAGACTCCATCATTCCCGCCCACCGCGGGCGCCTGGCTCTGAAAACGCTGCCCGAGTAAAACAGGCGCAGTGGCCGGGAGATATCCCTGAGCTCCCGCGAAGCAAGGTTGGCCACCACCTCGGTCATGTCGGGCCGCAGCACCATAACCTGCCCGCGGTAATCAATGAACTTGTAGGCGGCATCGACCATTCTCCGTAAGGGGCGAGGGGCGTCGGGGTCATAGGCTTGCACTACAGGCAAAACCACCTCCTGATAGCCTTCACATGACAGCAGGTTAGCCAGCCTGGTCTCCAAGTCTCTCCTCTTCTGCGATTGGGGTGGGAATAGATAGCATGTTCCTTCCACCAGGTATTCCATCATACCAATCCTTCTGCATAGTTTCATGCGTTACCATGTTAAAGTATAAAACAGTAAGCTTAGCTAATACTACTCCCCCAACCCAGAACTGTCAAGACCGGATTTGGGTCGCAGGACCCCTTCTCGCCTCAACCTATCGAGAATCAGGCGATAACCGTCCGCTCCGTACTGAAGGAACCTCTTTACTCGGCTAATCGTGGCTGTGCTCGCCCCGGTCTTTTGGGCTATCTCCGCGTAGGTGAACCCTTCATCAAGCATCTCGGCCACCTGGAACCTCTCCGCAAGGGCTTTGATCTCCGCCACCGTGCACAGGTCCTCAAAGAACCTGTAGCACTCGTCAACACTGCGGAGCAACAGGATACCCTTGAAGAGGAGAGTTGCCCGCTCATCCACAAGCTTCTCACTAGACGGCACGTGCACACCTCCTTGGCTGCGCAGGGATCGACAGCGCGGACAGTGTTAGTCATGCATTCGACACCCCAAGCGAGTACCCTGCAAGCGCGGGCCGCCGTGCGTGTGGCGTCGCGAGAGGCAATCACTGTAAGCTGGGTCGGTGGAAATCACAATACCCCCACTGAGAGGCAGACAATACCCGGTGGACTGATCGGTTTGCCCGGCAGCGGGAACCACGTTGAGCTACCCCGGGCCGTCAACACAGGGGGCGACAGCCCTGCCCGCGACTGCGGCCTTCCTGGTTTCAGGCAAACTTATTTGCGCCGCTACCACCAGGTTTACCAGCGCGATGACCGCTGCTGCCACGAAAACATACCTGTAACCCATCGCTGCCCATAGCATCCCGCCGAGCGCTGGAACTCCCATCGAGACGACGTGATCCAGGGAAACGCCCAGCGCCAGGGTTGGTGTAAAATCCTCTGGGGCCTCGGCGATCTTGTGGAGATAGGTCGTTCTCGCGATCCCGACCGCCATGAGGAGTTGGTCGGCGACGAAACATGCATATACCAAGTATAATCCAAGACTAATGCCTGCAGGCGTGGATCCACCGGCCGAGGCGTATCCCAGGCACACGAGGATGAGGATTGCCGCTTCCGCCATGAGGATCTTGCGTTCGCCCCAGGAGTCCACAAGTCTACCCAAGAGCGGTCGGTGTGTCTCACTTACTTCAAGTGCCTCCTGCTGAGTGCATGTTATCCTGGCGAGACAGCAGACTGCATCAGGTTGCTGGACGCAATCCTCGCTGAAGTAGCAGCCAGTTCACGTGGGGTCTCATCGCAGTCAGTATGCACAATCGCTTACACAATGAACGCGCCTGCGGAGCTGGCAGGTATCACCAAAGGCGACGTTCGGGTCGCCTTCTTCCCGCCTGTCCCTGTAAGCGATGTAGTAGAGAAAGCCAAGGAAGGGTACCTCTTTCCCCGGAAAACGACCTACTTCAAGCCTAAGGTGCCTGCCGGGCTTCTCATGTGAGACCTCTGTGAATGAAGTTATTCCGTGTCGACTTTCCTCGGGGTTCTCCTCCATAATGCGACTCTACTCTACAAAAAACTGCTCCCCTGGCAACGGAAGCAGTGTAAGACACAACTGGTGCCCGGAGC
>JBFMGS010000159.1:0-1960 GCA_040752635.1 Bacillota bacterium | reverse complement strand
AGAGCCGCACGGATGGAGGAGAGGCCCGGCGACGCTATGGGCCCCGGCGGAAGCCCTACTATCTGATAGGTGTTATAGGGAGACTCGACCCTGAGGTCGTCATACGAGAGGCGTTCCTTCCTCGCCCCGAGCGCAAACTGAACGGTAGCGCATGATTGAAGCGGCATGCGCTTCTTTAGCCTATTGTAGAAAACCGCAGCCACCAGGGGCCTGTCTTCCGGCAAACGCGCTTCTTTCTCGACCATAGAGGCGATGGTCAAAACACCCTGAAGCCCAAGGCTTCTTGGCATATCACCCACGTCATCTCGGGAGAATTCCGGCAAAACCACCCTGGCAAACCGCTCTGCCATGGCGTTGATGATAGTCTCCTCATCGATGCCCAATTCTACCTCGTAAGTATCGGGAAACAGGTATCCTTCGAGGTTCCCGGGAAACTCCATCCCCCCTGCGCGCACGCGAAAACCGATCACCTCGCCTCTTGAAAGCGCGAGAAACCTGTCTTTAGATGCAAGGCCTTTCGCCTCCAGAAGCTCCGCAATGTCCTTGAGGTTGTATCCCTCGGGTACGGTGAACCGGACACGCTCGACCCTGCCCTCTGCCAGGGCACGGAGGATCCCGGGGATGCCCATGCGCGAACTCAGCCGGTAAGTACCTGCTTTCAACTTGCCCTCGACACCGGCAACCTTTGCAGCAACTCCGAACAGAACCCGCGATCGGACGAGTCCATGGCTTGCGAGAAGCCTGCCGATGGAGTACGATGTATGACCTCGCTCGATGTGGACCAACACTTCGTCTGCAGGGCCGAAAGGCAGGGTGAGCACGATAAGCCACGCCATAGACAAAAAAACAACGCCGGAAGCACAAACTGCAAGCCAAACAAGTTTGGTGCCCCGGCGCGAGAAAGCGCGCAGAAACCCTGTTCGTCTAAAACCGACTCGTGTTGAACCCTTCTGCAGCTCCACGTTCCCCTAAACCCCGTAGCGCTCTTCTCCACCAATGATTATATCAGGATGCGGAGCCTTTGCCAAACCAATGCCCCCTATTCCTCGTCCGGGTCGTCCTCCCAGTCATCCTTGCCCCCATCGTCGTCCTCGCCTTCAACCTCGTCATTGACAAGTCCGTCCCCGGCGTCTTCAAGGCCCAAGCCTTCTTCGTCCTCCTCCTCGTCCTCGTCATATTCCTCCACATCGGCGCAGATCATGTCCGTTACCCTTTCGTACTCATCGTCATCCAGGTCAACCAGGACTTCCTCGCCGTCCTCCGAGGTCTCCACCTTTAAAATGCACGCATCCACCTCGTCGCCTTCTTCTGCCTCGCTGTCCTGTTCCTCTGGAACAAGGACGACGTATGTATTGCCATCCAGTTCCACTACGTCCTCCACGGAGAAGGTTTCCTCCTCGCCATCCTCATACACTAGAGTTACGATTTCATTCAATTCGGGCATCCGGGTCACCCCACTTTCAGATTGTGGTATACACCATTATGATTCACGCCCCTCCAGACCTCTATCCCTGTTTGCAAGGCTGTCAAGGTAGCTCTGGAGGATTATAGTGGCCGCAACCGAGTCCACCAGGCCCTTGCGGCGGCGCCGTGAAACGTCCGCCTCGACAAGCGCCCGCTCGGCGGAGACTGTGGAAAGCCTCTCGTCCCAGGTAACAACGGGCACGGACGTACGAGCCCGAAGCGCCTCGGCAAACCTGCTCGCCCGGATGGCGCTTTCACCGAGCGAGCCGTCCATGTTCCTGGGCAACCCCACTACCACCTGCACGACCTCGTTCTCATCTATAATGGACGAAAGACGAGCCATGTCCCGGAGGTCCGAGGTCCGCCTGAGCACGCAAAACGGCTGTCCGAAAGTGCCCGTGGGGTCGGAAAGCGCTACCCCAACAGTCTTAGACCCTACATCAAGGCCCATTATTCTCACCGGGGCTAGACCACCTTCATGCAGAACTCAGGGCAT
>JBFMGS010000158.1:0-1988 GCA_040752635.1 Bacillota bacterium | reverse complement strand
CTAGAAGGAAGGATACCACTCGGATCGACCGCAGTCCACTTTAAGAATGCACAACCCATCTTCATTGTTGGGTAACGCCGGCCGCAGACCGACATGCGGAACCACATGGTAGAACAGGCCTGCGGGAAGTGGGCGCAAGTTGGCCCGCACGTGTCGGATTCCATCGATTGTGGTTTCGCTGCTGCTAGTGTATGTCCAACCTGTAGACCTTTCCCCTGGCCTCCTCGGCCTTGGGGATCGTCACTTCGAGCACGCCATTCTTGAAGCTCGCGCGTGCCTGCTCAGGCTTGACTTTTGTCGTGATGGGAAGGGTCCGCGCAAACCGGCCAAATGACCGCTCCCGCCGGTATACGTTCTTGTCCTCAATTTCCTTCTCGTACTTAGACTCACCCTTTATCGTCAGGGCGTTGTCGGTGACCGTGACTTCCACATCTTTCTGATCCACGCCTGGCAGGTCTGCCCTCACTATCAGATCGTTCTCGGTTTCGTACATGTCCACCGATGGGTACCAGGCGCGCCCGCCGTCGAATCGGCCGACGCCGCGTCTGGCAAATGTCTCATCGAATACCCTGTTCATCGCGTCCCTAATCGTGGCGAGTTCGTCAAACGCGTCCCATCTGATAAGGCTCATGCTGTCGCCTCCTCTCATCGTAGCCGTGCGGCAGCGCGGTCTCGCCCGTGCCGCAGCACGGCCTTGCTCCCCCTGTGCAGGCTGAGTCTGCCTCTGTGCTCCGGTCAGGGGTACGACCCCGCCGGGCAGGGAATTCGATCCCCGCTGCCAGTCCCGCCCAGGGATTTGCCGCCGCCTTGCGCGCCCATCCTCCCGCTCGAGCAACACGGGTAGTATTCCACGGACAAACGGGCGCTAAACTAGGCCGCGGGCTTCTATCGCCCTCACGCGACCACTTTCATGCCGCGCCTGACGGCTCACGGCAGGTTAGGCTTTACAGGTATGCCGAGCGGTAGAGCCTTCTTCGTGTAACCCGGCGGCACCTCGAACAAAGAATCGGGAAGCTGCTCCTCCCTGATGTTCCTGTATTCGGTCACCAGCGTGGCCTTGCCCCTGGCGTCCTTGACCTCCGCTCTAACCATGTAACCGAGCTTCTGAGAGACCCACTGAGTAAGGCTCCCCAGCGATTTGTCCTTGTAGACGTATTGAACAACGTCGCAAACGTGCCCGTTCACCGTTTGCACGCCGAGGCCTACCTTGTCGCAATCTGGGGCCATCGGCTGTCCGAGGTTCATGGGACTTCCGAGGCCCGCAATCTCTATGCACTTATTTCCAGGCAGCAGAGTCCAGACCAAGTTCTTGTCCATTCGGAAGATAATGACGCGCATCCCGCCCTCTGCCACTAACTCCTGCCGGGTTTTGTCGCCTTTGACGAAGATCCTGCCGGTCATGGTCTTCCCGTTCTCCACCGTGAGCAGGTCCGCGGAGAATTCAGCAGCATAGCACAGTCCGGAGAAAACAAGCATAACTGCCAGCACAGAAACCAAAGCCGCACACGTCGGTGACAGCCGCTTCTTCACGGTTATTTCCCCTCCAGGCACACATTGACGTAAAGCGCATGCTGACGTGCGTCACTAAGTGGCAACATCCTGCCACCTGGTGACGTTGGGAACTTCGTGTTGCCGTGCCCAATTCCTTCCTTCTCGAGTACGACCTCCCGACGGCAGACGGCCGCAGGATCGGCCACTGCCATCGCGACATGTCAGGGATCGGGCTACCGGCTTCCGGGCCAAATCTCCCAGGCTGTCCACCGGGGCACCATCTCTCGAATGTAACATCTGCTACCCCGGACGCTGCTCATACGCTGAAAGGCAGCGCCAAGCTAATCAGGTTAGTATTCTTGCGGCATGTCGAGGAGCTGTCTGTAAGTGAAGACCGGTCCATCGCGGCACACGTACTTGTTGCCGATGTTACACCTCCCGCACTTGCCTATGCCGCATTTCATTCGCATCTCGAGCGTCGTCACGATCTGCTCGGG
>JBFMGS010000157.1:0-2047 GCA_040752635.1 Bacillota bacterium | reverse complement strand
CTAGGTGCCCATCCCGGTTTTTTCGCCGCTTTGAGCCGCTGTAGCAGTGCCCCGGGCTTCCTCTGAGCACATCCCACAAACTATGTCACTCCCCAACTTCCTCCGGTGGTGCGAGAATAATGTTAACCATTTTGCGAGGGAGGAAGGCGCCATGGACGAAAAAATGCGTGAGGAGATCGCCCAGTTTCGCCATCAGGTCATTGCCTCTGTAGTAACGCAGGATCTGGACGCCCGGACGGCGGTGGCCGTGCTGCGGGAGTTGGCCGGCCGGGAGTACCGGATACCGCACAGCCAAAAGACCCGGATCGGACTGCGTACCTTGCGGCGCTGGGTAGCCGCCTACCGGGCCGGGGGTTTGGAAGCACTACGACCCCAGGTGCGCAACGACAAGGCGCGGCCGCGGGTGCTGGACCCGGCCATCGTAGACCTGGCCTGCGACCTGCGGCGGGAAGTGCCGGAACGCAGTGTGCGCCAGATCATCACCATCCTGGAGCTATCCGGGAAAGTGGCGCCGGGCGCGGTGAAGCGCAGCACCTTGGCCGACCACTTGGTGCGCAGAGGCTTCAGCCGGCAGGCGGTCGTGAAAAAGAGACACCGGAGCTTTCGCCGCTTCGGAACCGAACACCGGAACGATTGCTGGCAGGGGGATTGCCAGCACACCCTGGTCTTGCCGCATCCCGAACGGCCCGGGACAACCAAGAAAGTCTATCTTTTGGCCTGGCTCGACGATTACTCCCGGCTGGTTTATGGCCAATTCTACCGGGAGGAAAAAGGCCCCCGCCTGGAAGATTGCCTGAAGCGCGCCATTTTGCGTTACGGTATTCCCCGGCAGATTTATTGTGACAACGGCTCCATCTACTCCAGCCGCCACCTAGCCCGGGTCGCGGCCCGGCTGAACATCCGACTCTCACACTCCCGGCCGTACCAGCCAGCTGGACGCGGCAAAATTGAAAAATTCTTCCGCTACGTGGATACGAGCTTCTTGCCCGAGGCCCGCAACTTGATCGACGCCGGGCGTTTGAACACCCTTGACCAGTTGAACGAGTTCTTCTGGGCTTGGCTCGAGGTGGGCTACAACAACAAGCCGCACAGCGCCACCGGGCAAGCGCCCCGGGAACGCTTTGCGCAAGACCCCGCGCCGTTAAGAAAGATCGACCCGGTGACTCTGCGGGAGATCTTCCTCTGGGAAGAGCAACGGACGGTGGACAAGACCGGCTGTTTTCGGCTGCACGGCAATACCTACGAAGTGGAGGCCAGCCTTGCCCGGCGGCGGGTGGTGGTGCGTTACGACCCCTACGACCTAGCCCGTATCGAGGTGTGGCATGAGGACAGGCGCTTTAGCGACGCGATGCCCTTCCGCTTGCGGCGCCACCGCCACCAAACGGTGGAGCCGGTCCAAACAGAAGAAAAACCAGTGCCGACCGGGCTTAATCTCTTGGAATTGGCGCAAAAGACCGAGGCCCGGCGCCGTGAGGCACTCCTGGAAAAGACCAGTTACGCCAGCCTGGTTAACCGAAAGGAGAAAAAGTAGCCGATGTTTCTGGAACACTTTGGTTTTTCACGCCGGCCTTTCACCCGGGAGATGCCCACCGAGGCGCTTTTGGCCTTGCCGCCCTTTGAGGAACTGGCCGTCCGCCTGCAGTATATGGTGAGCTCCCGCGCCTTCGGCTTGGTGACCGGGGAGGTCGGGGCCGGAAAGACCACCGCCCTGCGGGCGCTTTACGACCAACTGGACAAGGTCCGGCACCGGTTTGTCTACATCGCCGATTCCAGCTTGAATCCGCGTGCTTTCTACCGGGATGTGCTGGACCAGTTGGACCTGCCGGTGCCTTACCACAACCGGGAGATGAAGCGCCGGTTTGAACAGGCCCTCCTCACCGCTTACCAGCAGGAAGGCAAGCAGACGGTGATCGTGCTGGACGAGGCTCATCTTTTGAGTGCGAAGATGCTGCAGGAGGTAAGGTTCATCCTGAATTTTCATCTGGATGCGGCGGCGCCTTTAACCTTTATACTCGTGGGACAGGCTGAACTGCGGGGCATGTTGCGT
>JBFMGS010000156.1:0-2220 GCA_040752635.1 Bacillota bacterium | reverse complement strand
GCGCGAGGGCCAGGAGTAGGAGAATTGGTACTGCAAGCGAGCTTCCACATCTTCTCAGCATACGCAACGCCTCCTTCTGGTTGAACACAATGCCGCGTTTGATATTTTATACCACTAAACATGTCCGTAGTCAAGATGCACATTGGCCCCTGAGGAATTGAAGGTAGATGGAAACGACGTGGGAACGAGGATTGGCATTGGCAACAGTAGCGGCTTAGAGGGGGGGATTGGATTGAGTTTAGGGCGGTAGATGGTAAAGTCGGCGCTCTTGGGCTATTTCAAGGGAATATGAGGGTGAGGCTCTCTAACTGCGAGAATGCAGTGGCAGTCTCGGGCCGAACGGACGGGGATAGACGGGGTTATCTTGTGTCAGCTTCCCGGAGGCTTCTTCTCCTTTTCGTATGTCGATACCGCTTCCCCTATGCTCATCCCCTGTTCTGTCAACGCCAGCACACGGGCCACGGCGCGTCTGGCGCTAAGGTCGGCATACTTTTCGGTGCTCATAGCGGCAAACACCCCGAGCCGGGGTACAAACACCACCGCGCTACGGGATACAAGTAAGCTCTTCATCCCCCTTTGCCGCATCTTCATATACGTTTCCTCAGCTTCCTCGGGATTCTTCTCCTCATAGATCCTGCATGCGTTGTAGCACATCGCCACCATCATAAGCTGCGCATAGATGGCACAGAACTTCCGGCCAACCAAAGTGCGCACCTTCCAGGTCTGACTCAATGTGCGGTTGCAGCGGTTCTCGATATTCCAGCGCATGTCGTAATAGCCCACGATGCGCTGCGGGGCTCTTGCAATAGGCAAGGTCGTGAAGAAAATGGCCTCGGATACCTCGCCTGTTGACTTATTCGTCTCGCGCATGAACACCGCGTTCATCTTGATTACGTCGCCCTCTTCACCTACGACTTCAACACCCTGCACCGGGGTAAGCTCGCGAAGGTATGCGATGACCTTGCCTTTGTTATTCCTTTTCTCCACATGCCATATGGCGGGCACCTTCCTCTCAAGCTTTACCAGGGCCCGCACGTCTTCGCAAGCATCCAGCTTCGCCTTGCCGGGGGTCACTATGTGTAGACTGTACTTCTCCCAAAGATGCCTAAAGAAGCCCACACCCCAGTATCCCCTATCCAGCACGAGCGTGTCGATGATCTGACTTACCGGAGCTACATGACAAGACAGCGACGATAAGATCTCAAGCAAAAGATCCCGTTCATCTGTGTTGATAGGCCCGAGAGCAAGCCCGATGATCCTCGGCCGCACGTCCGATAGGTTGAAAAGCAGCACTGCCTTATATCCGTATAGCCACCTGCCTTTGTCCGGGTCCCATCTCTTCCCACATCCCTCATAGGAATCAGGGGAGCTAACCTCAATGTCAAACCCATCTGCCCCATAGATCCTGCCGCGAATCAGTTTCTTGCGACGCATGTGAGTGACGTGCTCGTAGAAAACCCTGGTCGCCTCGCGCACACTCACCCGCTTTATGTGGTTGCGTAAGGTGTCCCTGTGAATAACACCTTGCCCGTGTCTAAGACTCGCACGAACCTTGTGGATACCAAACCCCACCTCGTGCATGATCCTCCCATCACGCAAAACCGGGTCAACTTCCTGTATCTTCCCGATATGTGCAAGATCCATCACAACCCAGACGCCGTTTAGAATGGAAGCCTTTATGCCATTTGCCCTCTTATCAGGCTCCATCGAGGTCAAGATGTCCCAAAACCCCGCCTCGTTTAGCCAGTTCACAAGATCGTCGTTCCACCCGTATGCTGAATCGTAGGCTTCAACCTGTTCACCGGACACGATAGCTTCTTCGGTCCTCTGTTCATCAAGCACGAACACATCATCTTCGGTCATAACCATCACCCCCTACGCCGACATCTTTTCTCGTAAGGTCAATAAGCTGGCTTTGCACTATCCGATCGAGCACCGAGTCCAGTCGCTCGGTTAGCTCCCGAATCCGGGCCCGGGCCTTACGGATCTCTATACTGCGGTCTATGAGCGTTTTCACCTCCTTGGCCCTGTCCTTGGGAATGTAAGTATACCTGGTCTTGCCCTCGATACGTCGCGACAGGTACCAAAAGGGACCATGGGGCTGGCCTTTCATACAACGGCAGCCGGGTCTTCCGCAGCGCGTAAACCTCTTGATAAGCGACCCTTCCATCTGGGGTCTTGCGCGAAGGACCCTTTCTTCAAGCTTTTTTCGCTCACGCA
>JBFMGS010000155.1:0-2221 GCA_040752635.1 Bacillota bacterium | reverse complement strand
GAGATCGCAGACATCGTGGGAGGCGCAGACGCTCTCGTATCAGAGGCTCTCGCATCGGAGGGCCAGCGTGCAGTTCCTTTGTAATGTCGTAATGTGCCTTTGTGGCATGTAATGCAAGCGATGGATGCACGGACGAGGCTTGAGTTTGACGGGTAATCCGGCAGGTAAGGATGGGCCCAGATACTCGGGGGTATAATCGGTGATAGGGCGATTAGTCAGGATAAAGGGATCAGTCGTTGATGTGAGTTTCGAGGACGAGGAAGGCCTCCCGCCCATACACTCCGCGGTTATCGTCGCTGCTCCGGAGAGCGAGCGGCACACCGCCCTGTCAGGCGAGGCGTGTCCGAGTTCATGCAGGACAGGCGGCGGGGATGCCCGGCCGGCCTCGCAGACTGGATTGGAGAGGGACCGGGACGGGACCGTGCGGGCGGTTCTCGAGGTCGCGAGCCACATCGGGGGAGGGGTGGTGCGATGCATCGCACTCTCCCCCACGGAAGGGCTCTGCCGCGGGATGAAAGCTACGTCTGACGGCGTCCCCCTGACTGTCCCGACAGGCGAGGCAGTGCTCGGAAGGGTGCTGAACGTGTTCGGGGAGCCGGTGGACGGCGGGCCTCCTATAGATAGCGCAACCCGGAAACCCATCCATCGGCAGCCCCCGCCCTTCGAAGAGCAGGAAACGCGGCTGCAAATGCTGGAAACTGGCATCAAGGCTGTGGATTTGCTGGCGCCCTACCCCAGGGGCGGGAAGGTGGGGCTGTTCGGCGGCGCGGGCGTCGGCAAGACGGTCCTGATAATGGAGCTTATCAGGCACGTAGGAGCTGAGCACGGAGGGGTGTCCGTGTTCGCAGGAGTCGGAGAGCGGACGCGCGAGGGCAACGAGTTATGGCTCTCCATGAGAAAGTCGGGCGTGCTCGGCAAGGCCGTCCTTGTGTTCGGCCAGATGAATGAGCCGCCGGGAGCGCGGCTTCGGGCTGCGTATGCAGGCCTCACGATGGCTGAGCATTTTCGAGATGAGAGCGGCCAGGACGTCCTGTTGTTCATAGACAACATTTTCAGGTTCGTGCAGGCAGGCGCCGAGGTTTCCGCGCTTCTCGGCCGGATGCCTTCTGCGGTTGGGTACCAGCCCACCCTCGGATCGGAACTTGGGGCGCTTCAAGAGAGGATCACGTCTACGCGCAGGGGGGCCATCACCTCGATCCAGGCGATATACGTGCCGGCGGATGACTATACGGACCCGGCGCCCGCTACCACTTTCAGTCATCTGGACGCCACAACCAACCTGGAACGAAGCATCGCCGAGATGGGCATATACCCGGCCGTGGACCCGCTTGCATCTACCTCCAGGCTTCTCGACCCAGCCGTCGTTGGCGACAAGCACTATAACACTGCCAGGGGCGTCCAGGCTATCCTTCAGCGGTATAAGGACCTCCAGGATGTTATTGCCATCCTCGGCGTAGAAGAGCTATCGCCAGAAGACAAGCAGGTGGTAGCTCGGGCGCGACGCATACAGAAATTCCTGTCGCAACCCTTCTTCGTGTCGGAGCAGTTCACAGGCGTCCCCGGAAGGTTCGTGCCGGTCAGGGAGACCGTGCGAGGATTCGCAGAAATCTTGGAGGGGAAGCACGACGCTTTACCCGAACAGGCGTTCTATATGGTCGGTACGATAGACGAGGCTGTGAAGAAGGCCGAGACCCTATAGGCACCAGGAGGTGTCTTAGACCTTGGCGAAGAAGATAAGGCTGGAGGTCGTCACGCCCGACAGGCTGGAGTTTGCAGGGGATGTTGAATCCATCGTCGCGCCAAGCGTGTCCGGGTACATCGGCATCCTGCCAGGGCATATACCCCTTGTAGCCAAGCTGACCGTGGGCGTGCTCACCGTCCGGGACGGTGCTAGGGAGATCAGGCTCGCCGTGAGCGAGGGGTACATGGAGGTTTCTCCCAAGAAGGTGATTATCCTTGCCGAGGCTGCGGAGATGCCGGGGGAGATAGACGTGCAGCGCGCGCTTGCAGCGCGCCGCCGCGCGGAGGAGATCCTCGCCACAAGCAAAGAGCACGTGGCGCTTGCCCGGGCCCGCGCGTCGCTGCAGCGAGCCATGAACAGGCTAAAAGTCGCAAATTACAGGGATGAGAGCAGCGAGGCGGCGGAGGTGACCGCGGAGAACCTGGATAAGACAAGTTAAGACAAGCGTCGGCTCAGGTCTGCAGTCTTCGTGTAAGCCGC
>JBFMGS010000154.1:0-2297 GCA_040752635.1 Bacillota bacterium | reverse complement strand
AGCACGCGGCGGCCGCCGAAATCGGGCGAGAGGCCGAGGTCCTGGCCCCGGCGCACGCGGTCGCCGGGGCCAACGGACATCCCTCCGGTCGCTTCAACCACTACGGTGATTCGGTTGTCTCCTGGTAAACCGTCCTTCGTGTGTGTCATTGGTCCCTTTGCATATTCGTACTGGACTGAGCCACCCACATATTGTGCTAATTGTACCGGGTTCCACGGTGTTGAGCCGGTTTCCGCGGTCCAACCGATACCGGTACATCAGACCCCCACGCCTGGAGCGTCAGACCGGCCTCTGGAAGCTGGCCCCTAGAAGCTGATCCCCGCAGCGTCTGCGATCTTGCCCGGGATCTGCGTATTGTCGATGGTCCCGAAGAACTTATCGGCGCCGGGACCAACCGCGTAAAGAGGAACCGGGTTGCCGGTGTGCCCACCTGTGGGGCTTTTTACCTGCACCTGCGGCGCCACAATTCCCATGTTGACGCGCGCGGCGATCACTGCGCCCACCGCATAGCCCACCTTGTAGGCAGCTTGCCCGCTCATGGACTGCACAAGCTGGATCTCATCGTCTCTGAGGTCCCGTATCCACGTGAACTGCTCAAAGACCTTACGGATGCTGTCCGGGGTGAACTTGCCGTCGGCACCCTTCTCGAGCTTAAGTCCCATGAACTCCGGCGAGACCTTAACCGTGCTCAGAGCCTTGTAGTCCAGAGGTTCGGTGACGGAGAAGCCCATCGTGTCGTGATCAGCGGTGACGATCACCAGGGTATCCGGCGATGCCTTCGCGAACTCGTACACAAGGTTGACGGCGCGAGCGAAATCGTCCACTTCAGCGACCACGCCGGCCAGATCGCCTGCGTGCGCTGCATGGTCGATTCGAGAACCCTCAACCATCAGGAAGAACCCGTCCTTCGCTCCTTTGAGGACGTCGAGGGCCTTTGCAGTCATCTCAGTCAGGGTGGGCTCGGTGGTTCCGAGATAGGCGCGGTCGTTCTGGTAATTCATATAGGATGCGTGGAAGAGGCCCAGCACCTTGGCGGCTTTGGCGGTTGCGAGCTCATCCCTGGTTGTGACCACAGCGTAACCTTTGGCCAAGGCCTCGGACATGATGTCCCGGCCGTCCTTGCGCTTGCCGTCGCCCTTCCCTGCGGGCAGGTACTGGTCGCGGCCTCCGCCCAGGAGGACATCGATTCCTGCATCGAAGAGCTGAGCTGCTATCTGTTCGGACCCCCCGCGCGTGTTCCAGTGAGCTCCGAAGGCGGCCGGAGTCGCGTCGTAGATCGTGTTGGTCGCGATAAGGCCTGTAGCTTTACGTGCCTTCTGCATCGCTTCCAGGATGGTTGTGAGCTTGGTGCCGTCAGGGAGCATGGAGATCATGCCGTTGTTGGTCTTGAATCCTGTGGCGATGGCTGTGGCGGCCGCCGCGGAGTCGGTCACCGGGTTGTCGAGGGAGTGCGTGGTGACGATGGCGACGTTCGGGAAGGTCTCAAACACAAACCTGCCGTCAGGACCCAGGAGCATGTTTCGTGCAAGCTGGATGGCTCCGAACCCCATGCCATCCCCGATACACAGGATGACGTTCTTTGCCCGGGCCGGTTGCGACGCCCCCGTGGCAACCGCGGCGCACACAAGCAGGAAAACCAGTACGACCGCCAGCATGACTCTTACGAGACCCGCTTTTCTCACACCAAACACCTCCGGTTGTTTTGTTGTTATCGTCGGGCCCTTTACAAGCGTGACACTATACCTTCGCCGCAGGGCTCCAGTCTTCCTTCACCCTGGAGACCCGTGTACCCAAATTCTCCTTTGACTGGTCCGGCTGTGTCCTCGCTCCTTAAGAGGGTTCCAAGGTGGAGAGGTTGATGGACTGACCGAGTGAAGTAACAATGGCCAGCAGCTTCATTGTTAGCTCCCAGAGTGTATGGCCCGGCTTCTGCCGGCCCGCTGGTATCCTGAGGACATCGCCGCAAGCAGCTGAACCAGGGCTGGCGCCGCGATGTGGACCACGGGGGATAAGAGTCCCTAGGGGCTTCAAGACAGTGCCGAAACGATCTCCATGGTGTCCCTGGCGATGATTAGCTCCTCGTTGGTGGGCACCACGAGCACTTTCACCGCGGATCCCTCGGCTGAGATGTCAGCTTCCTTGCCTTTGATGTCGTTCTTTACGGGATCGATTTTCACGCCGAGGAACGACAGGCCTTCACAGACTCGTTGCCGCAGAACCGGTGAGTTTTCGCCAACGCCAGCGGTGAATATGATGACGTCCACTCCGTTCATCGCGGCGGCGTAAGCCCCGATGTA
>JBFMGS010000153.1:0-2299 GCA_040752635.1 Bacillota bacterium | reverse complement strand
TCGAGGAGACAACGTTGGGAACGAGGAGTGTCACGAGATGCCGCGTAAGAAATCTTCAGCGATGTCCCGTCGTCAACAGCAGATCCTGGAATTTATATCGAAGGAAGCCGAGACACGCGGGTATCCCCCGTCTGTTCGCGAAATCGGCCAGGCAGTGGGGCTAAAGTCAACTTCTACGGTTCATGGGCACCTTGCGCAGTTGGAGAGGAAGGGTTACATACGGCGTGATCCGACAAAGCCGAGGGCCATCGAGGTGTTACCGACGCCCGGCAGTCCCCGGCCCAGGTCGGCGATGGCGGTTCCCATAGTAGGCCGCGTCACCGCAGGGCAACCGATACTGGCTGTTGAGAACATAGAGGACTACTTCCCGCTCCCGAAGGATTTCGGCGAACCGGGTAGCCTGTTCATGCTCAGGGTGCGCGGCGATAGCATGATCGAGGCAGGCATACTCGACGACGACTTCGTAATTGTGAGGCAACAAGATACCGCGGACAACGGAGACATCGTAGTCGCGCTGATCGACGACGAGGCCACCGTGAAGAGGTTCTTCAAGGAAGCCGATAGGATCCGCCTACAGCCGGAGAACAGGTTCATGGAGCCGATCATCGTCCGAGACGCGTCTGTGCTCGGAAGAGTTATAGGCGTCGTCAGGCGTATTCACTGACGACCGGCGGGGTGCAACGCAGGAGGGGCCCTAGAGGGCCCCTCCTGCCTCTCTGCGTCGAGACTTCGCGTCCTTCAACGCCCTTCGATCCACTCCGATGGTCTTAAAGAAGACCTCCAGCGCCTGTTCTTCGCCCTTGGTGTCGGGCTTGGCATCTGGAGAGCCGCTGTCAGACGCGGGGAGGTTCGCATATTGCTCAAGTGCGATCTCACATGCCCCCGGCACCCCGTGTTGCTCCACGAGCGCCATCAGCGTTTCATATTTCTGTTTCCTCGCGGTGGCCATCCTCATCCAGAAATCGGGGTTGGGTGCAAGCTTGCTCGCAAGCATATCCTGCTTCGCGAGGCTCTTGAGCCTCTTCAGGCCCCTGATGACGTCCTCCGCGTTGAGTTGAATCACACGTGACCCCCTCCTGTCTGATTGTTGGTGATCGGCGCAAAGGTTCGTGGGACTTTGGTCGCTCCTACTCCGTCGCCTTGCTATGTCATTCCTCCCTGGCAATCAGGCCAGAATCCAGAATGCAAGCCGTTTCGAAAACACTAAAGCCGGGGTGTGCATCTTAGCTTGCCCCGGCCAAGTTCTGCCGTCCAGTGCCGCCATGGCGACCCCGTCATTGGGGAGCCCGTAGCGATTTCATATATGTCCATTTCTCTTAGCAGCGCACCCGAGAGGAATTCGCCTCGGACTTTGAGGGTTCTGTTGAGTATCCCATTGCGGGAGCACCTGTTACCTCCGCTCCGAGGGCCGGCACCGGGCTTGCGCCCGGGCATCGGCACAGCGACACCGCCTCGGCGACTTGTGAGGCACACGCTCAAGATGGAATCCCCCCTATCCACGCTCGCCCGGGTATAGTATACCCCGATTGGCAGTCCCTCATCATGTGCCTGACACTCTCGTCTTGCTTCCCTAGACGACTTCGACACTCAGACGAGTATTCCTGCTGCGCTTCTGGAGAACATGGACATACCACTCTGGTGCTCCAGAGATCCTAGTCGATATGTCAATGTTACGAGGACGCTACGCCAAACATACCTCCCACACTGCCAGCGACCGCCGACAGGACGAGCCTCTTCAAGCTCGCAGCGGTGATCGGAACACTCGCCGGGCCCCCGGCTCCCGCGATAAGGACAGATGCGCTGAACACGAGGCCCACAAGTCCACCGTAGATAAGTCCCCGCTTCCCCGACTTCCTGCCCGCCACAAATCCACCTACGCACGTGGCAAGGTAATTACCTGCTGAAGCCAGCGCGCTGAGGGTCTTGGTCTGGGGCGATGCGAAAAAGTCATAGATAGCGATAGCCAGGAATAGGACTATGACTGCCACAATGGACGCTACGACACCAAGTACCACCGCGAGAAACCACCCGGATTCGTGCATCTCGGGGCCGCCGCCCTTCTCGGGCTTCCTTCTGCTGGTCCTCTCGGCAACCATATGACCACCACCCCCGGAGATGTGAAGGGATGGGTACCCTTTCACAACTAACTTATTCTCAGGGATGGCCGATGATTACGTACCGATGCGACACCTTAAGGTGTGTCCAGTCAAGGTGCCTGGAGCTTGTCCAGGGCTTCTCTTACCTTCTTCATGTCCTCCCAAACCGGCCTCTTCTTTGTCTCGTCGCGCAGCAGAGCCGC
>JBFMGS010000152.1:0-2306 GCA_040752635.1 Bacillota bacterium | reverse complement strand
ACCCATGTCACCTTGGCGGGACACGGAGTTATGAAGAACGCGCCGATCTCCGCTTCTGGAATGCCCAGCTCCATGCTTTTCTCTTCTTTGGCAAGCTTGCCTGCACACGTCATCGGAGAATCGACGGGGATGAGATGATCGATGAGCGCGGGAAACCTCACCTGTATGAGCCTGACCACAGCCGGACACGCTGCGGAAATCATGGGCCTTATGTCATGATGTGTCTCGAGGTATTCCTGAGTTACGAGCGTGGCCACGTCAGCCCCCCGCGCCACCTCAAACACGTCATCGAAGCCGATGTCAATGAGCGCGGCCAGCACCAGGTCGGGATCGACATCCCGGCCGAACTGACCGTACAGCGCGGGCGCGGGAAGTGCTATCGTGTACTTGAATTCTTTCAACCGGTCGAGGGAATCTGTGATGGCCGTCTTGGCGTGATTGTCGCAGGTCCTTATGCATTCCCCGCAATCGGTGCACCTCTCGGCGTTGATCCTAGCCTTGCCCTGCCTCACCCTGATGGCCTCAGTAGGACAATTCTTGATACAACGCGTGCAACCCCTGCATTTTTCCTCGATGAGAAGCACCGAATGGAACAGACCAGCCATGTCTAACTTCCTTTCGCGGGAAGATTGATAGTCATTCTAACGCTTGTTCCCCGTCCGACCTCAGATTCGATGTCAAACTCATCAGAGTACCGTTTCATATTGGGCAGGCCGAGCCCGGCTCCGAAACCCATCTCTCTCACTTTCTCGGGCGCTGTGGAGTAGCCTTCCTGCATGGCAAGGGGTATGTCAGGGATTCCCGGCCCTTCGTCATCCGCACACACGTCGATCTTCTTCGGCGAGATCTCGACCCGAAGGGCCCCGCGGTAGGCATGAATCACGATGTTCATCTCGGCTTCGTAGGCAACGATCGCCACCCTCCGGGCAGTCTCTGCATCAATGCCCACTTGGCGCAGCGTTCTCTTAATCTTCGCTGCAGCTTCCCCTGCCGCCTGGAAGTCCCCGCCGATAACCTGATACTCAAGGCGCATCCTGCGGACCTCCATGGCGAGGCGGCCGCGCGCACCTGCCGGGAAGACCCGCTTCGAACAGAAGGCCGGAGGAGTCGTACAGCGGGTACGAGGTGCATAGAACGGGGAGTCCGGCTTCCCTCGCCATACCAACGATGTCAGAGGGGGGTTTCTTGCCGCGGACGAATACGATCCCAGCGAGGTCCATCATCTCGGCCGCACGCACCATCTGGGGCGAAACAAGCCCGGTGAGCACCAGCATCCTGGCTTTCGTAAAGGCGAGAATGTCGCTGATGAGGTCGCACCCGCACGCGGCCTCCACCTCTTCGTCGAGCCTGTCCTCACCGGTGAGGACCTGGGCCTCGAGAATCCTCACGACATCACGGAGGCGCACTCTACATCATTCCTTCCACCGTAAGCAAGACCAAGATTTACTGCAGCACCACGACGGTGTATCCTTTCTTCTCGAGCTCCGATGCCAGCTTCTCGGCATTGGCTTTCTCCGCGAACGCCCCGACTTGTACCCTGTACGGCGCGCTGCTCGTCACAAACCCGGGGTAGCCCGCTTGCGTAAGCTCGCGTGCCAGGTTCTCCGCCTCGACACGGCCATCGAACCCGCCCACCTGGACGCGATGGAGCGTCAGGCCCGGACCTGGCGGGGTGGTCGCGGTTTGCCCACCGGCAGCACCCGAAGTCGTCGCGCCGGGTTCCTGTGACCCCGGTGAAGGCGCGCCTGATGGAGCCGTAGCAGCGGGACCTGTGGCAGACGATGAAGCGGCGTCCCGCGATAGGCCCTCGGCTGGCCTTGTGGAGTCAGGTGGACGACCTTGATCCGCACTTGGCCCTGTGGCGGGCAAACCGAACGCGTACTTCCCCATGAGCACGCCAAGCCCGACTGCGATCCCAGCCATGATAATGAGCATCAGCACCATGGACAAACTCTGGCCCAGCTTTCCTCTTCGTTCGGGCATACTCCACCCTCCTTCGATTCTCCTATTCGCGCTTTATATTACTTTCGCTGCAGCCGGATTCCTTCCGTAGACAGCGGGCGTCAGGCCCACGGTGGTCGCATGTAGAGATCCAAGCCTACGAGTCGCGTACCGAAGGACGTGTCAAGCCCATCTAGCACATCTTTCGTCGCGCTTGCGAATACCACCGGGAGGTTACGCTCCTCCGCAAGCATTCTCGATACGCAGGCTCCTCGCTTCACATCATCAGGGGTCGTCTCTTCGCCCATGTGCGTGTTGCTCACGATCCCCGTGAAGGTCAGCCTTGACATCTCCTCTATCGACTC
>JBFMGS010000151.1:0-2326 GCA_040752635.1 Bacillota bacterium | reverse complement strand
ACTGCCTGTAGAAGGACAAAGAGCACCGATGGCGAACCTCTAAACAGCGAGTTTGGTTGATCTGCCCGCAACGCGGCGCGGACGAGCGACTCCTTCCCAAAGGGGGATGAACGGTGAGATTAGCTGTGGTGGACACAGAAAGGTGTATCGGTTGTCAGAACTGCATGTTCGCATGCACGAGGCGGCTTGGAGAGGCAGGGCTCGCCAGGACATGCATAGGAGTCAGATCCATCGGGGGCATGGAACGAGGTTTCACGGTGGTAGTTTGCAGAGCCTGCGACGATCCTCCCTGTGCGAGAGTGTGTCCTACAGGCGCGTTAGTCCTCCGGAAAGGCGGTGGGGTGCGTCTGGACGCCGCGAAGTGCATCGGGTGCGGTTATTGTCGCGATGCATGTGTCATAGGCGCGGTCTTCTGGGACGATGAGAGCAATAAACCGATAATCTGCGTCCATTGCGGCTATTGCGCGAGGTTTTGTCCACATGGGGTGTTGAGCGCCGAAAAGGTGGAGGAGGGTGGTTATGCTCAGAGGTGATCCGCTCGCGAACGTCCTATACGTCGATCTCTCAAGAAAGCGATACTGGGTCGAAAGAAGAGAAGACCTTTTTGAGAAGAGCTTGGGCGGGGTAGGTGCAGCTACCCGACTCCTCCACGAAGAGTGCCCTCAAGGGGCTGATCCTCTCGCTCCGGAGAACCCTATCATATTTGCGGTAGGACCGCTGACGGGCCTGTTTCCCCTGGCCTCGAAGACGGTGGCCATGTTCAAGTCTCCGCACACGGGTAACCTGGGTGAAAGCCATGCCGGAGGAAGAAGCGCCATCGCGATCCGGACGGCAGGGTATGGTGCGATTGTGATCCGGGGCGCCAACGAAAGCCCGGGATACGTGGCCATCCACGGCGACCGGGTTTATTTCCGCAATGCTCGCACCCTGTGGGGGATGAGGAGCAGTTTTACAGTGGGACGCATCATAAGGGAGAACGAGCCGGCAGCAGGGCTGAGGACCATCATGCGAATCGGCCGGGCGGGGGAAAAGCTCGTATCATACGCATGTGTCACCACCGAGAGTTACAGGCATTTCGGCAGGCTCGGGCTGGGTGCGGTCTTCGGAAGCAAGAAACTCAAGGCGGTCGTGGTCTCAGGCAAGCATTCCCTGCCGGTTAGCGATGCTGCCGGGTACCGGCGAGTGTACGACCAGATTTACCAGGAGGCTGTCGCCTCCCCGGTGATGAAGAAATACCACGACCTCGGGACGCCCGAGAACGTCTTGCCCCTGAACGCCCTTGGCGGGCTGCCCACCAGGAATCTGAGGGAAGCAAGATTTGAGGGGGCGGACAGGATCTCCGGGGAGGCGCTGGCCGAGAACTACCTGGGGAGAAGACTGGCCTGTTCCCATTGCCCGGTGGGGTGCATACACATTGCGGCGCTGAGAGAGCCTGACGACAACGAACCGTACTTCTACAAGACCAGCATGATTTCTTATGACTACGAGCTCATCTACGCGCTGGGCTCGATGCTTGGCGGCTCCGACCCTGAGGGGCTTCTGAGGTTGATCGACCGCGTTGAGGCCTACGGGCTTGATGCCATGAGCACCGGGGTAATCCTGGCCTGGGCGACCGAGGCGCAGGAGCGGGGGATCATATCCGAGAACGAAACGGGCGGGGTCAAGCTTGCCTGGGGCAATTATCCAGCCTACCTGGACGCGGTGCGGCTCATCGTCGAGCAACCCGGCGAGTTCTACGCGGCCCTGGCGCGCGGAGTCGAGCATGCCTCCTCGGTTTATGGAGGCACGGATTTCGCCCTCGCTTACGGCGGAAACGAAATGCCGGGGTATCACACGGGACCCGGGGCGCACCTGGGATTTCTCACAGGCGCGCGGCACAGCCATCTCGACAATGCGGGTTACAGCGTTGACCAGAAGGTCCTGACGAAGAAACAGCTTGACCCGAATGAACTGGCACGTGAGTTGTTGAACGAGGAACGCTGGCGGCAGATACTGTCCAGCCTCGTGGTCTGCTTCTTCGCCAGAGGGATATATCAGCCTGACACGGTGTCCGCCGCGCTCCACTTGGCGGGGTTTGATGTTGCCCCAGAGGACCTCCAGAGGATCGGCGCAGAGATACACAGGCAAAAGTATGGCTTCAAGATTCGCGAGGGGTATTCTTTCGACAACCTCCGCCTGCCCGGACGGATCTTCGAAACCCTGAGTCCCGTCGGCGAGCTGGATGAACAGTATATGAGGAAGGCAGTCGAATACGTCAAGAAAGAAGTCGCGGGGGATCCATGCTTGGGCGCATACCCTGCGGATGCAACCTGAAAACTGGTAGCGC
>JBFMGS010000150.1:0-2366 GCA_040752635.1 Bacillota bacterium | reverse complement strand
CTCCTCATTCAGTCCTTGCGGCCGACCCGAAACACGTGGACGAACACGAAGGGCGCGCCGAGGCTCGCCCAGAGCGAGAGAGCCGCGTATCTAACCATGCTGAGCTCCCACGTCTCAGGAGCAAAGAGCGCCTTTAGCCCCGCACGCAGCCCGAAGACGACCACAAGCCCGATGATGGCTTTGAGCACTTGAAGCCTGAGCGGTGCCCGTTCGTTCATCCGGACATATCGGTCCTCCAGCACGCATCCAACTCCAAGTCCAACCAGGAAACCTACCATCTTGAAGGCGTCAGCCGACCTGTAGAATACGAGCAACACGAATGGCGCAACGGCCACGAGAAAGAGGAGCCACCCCGTAGGGAGGGACTTTTCCCACAGTTCCAGCCGCCCCGTAACCCACAGGTATACCATTAGAATGATGCCGCCGATGAGAAAACCCCCGACGACGTCCCCGGGGAAATGGACGCCCAGGTACACCCTGGAGAGGCCTATGAGGAACACAATCACGATGGCAACTACGGTGAACTTCCGAACCCTGAGGGTCCGCGCCAGGTAGCCCCAAAAGACAGTCGATTGCTGGGCGTGTCCGCTGGGGAATCCGTATCCTCCCCCGGTTTCGGGAAGGATGACCCGCACCTCGTCCGGCGACGGCCGGGGGAGGCGAAACAGGTCTTTGAGCCCGGAATTGATGAACGAAGATAGTATGGCGAGTATGCCAACCCTGATTGCAAGCCTTTTCGATACCGTCCAGAAGAGGACCGCGACGATCAGGATGAAGAACCCCTCTGCACCCAGCATCGTAATAGCTCCGAACACGACGTCGAGCACCGGGTTGCTGACGGACTGCACTGCACGTATCAGCTCTACTTGGGTCACAGTGCTCACCTCCGTTCTCTTAGGATTTCGCTGAGCGGGTCCAGGTTCCTGCCGCTCATCCGACGGGCGTGGTCACCGTCTGCAAGGTTTTCGTGCCTTGAGCCCTTCGTTGATAGATCTGCAGACATATGGTATGATTCAAATGATGTATACACCATAAAGTCTTTAACATATCCACCGAAGGGAGGCAGGGTGGTCATGAGAAGAAAGCAGATCTACCTTGACGAGAAAAGTGAGAACTTGCTCAAGAAATGGGCTGCCCTGAAAGGTATGTCCGAGGCATCTGTAGTCCGCGAGGCGCTTGATACCTACCTTGCTAACCTGGAGCGCGGGAGCAGAAACGAGGACCCTGACAACCCGCTGCTCCGCATTATAGGAATGTACAAGGGGCCGGCTCCCGCGGACGGAGCCATCAACCACGACAAGTACATATACAGGGAAGATTGGGGTGATGAGGAGAGGGGTGGCGAGTAGTGATGGTCTTCGTGGATAGTGCGGCGTGGATATCCCTCGTGGTCGAGGTGGACGACCATCACCAGCCCATGGTCGGTCAATGGCGCGAACTGCTCAAGGCCGGGGCCGGTTTTGTGACATCCAGCGACGTGTATTCTGAAACCATTACATACCTTCGTTACAAGATAGGTTACCACGCTGCCGTGTCATTCTACGAATCCATGCAAGCTGCTCAGGCAAAGGACCGCCTGCTGATAGAGTGGGTTACCCCCTCCGTTTTCGACGAGGCGTGGAAGTTGTTCCGGCAGTATGATGACCAGAAGCTCTCCATGGTGGACTGCACAAGCTTCGTGATCTGTAAGAAAAGGCGTATCGAGACGGTCGTGACGCTGAACAAGCACTTCCTTGTCGCCGGTTTCGATGTTATCCCTTCCGGGCGAATACGTTAGCGTAGCTGCCATCCCAGTTCACCCTGCCGACGCAGGTCTTACGACATTGACCTCGTTGACTATATAGCCTCCTGGAACATGATACGGAAGCCCTCGGCAGGAAACTGCGGCGCAGAGGAGAAAAAAGATCCGTCTTGGTGGGGTCTGGTTATAGATACCCAAGCTCGAACTCAGGAGTTGCGTTCGGCGTGGAAGGTATGCACACGGAGCGCGCCTACGGTGCGCCTGGACATCGTTTTAACTTCGGAGTTGGTTAACTATAATCAAGTATTAGATTCGGGGGAGTCCGCAATGGTAGAGGTCAACGTGGTTCCTTAAGGGAGTTTGACTTCCACTTGGGTGGGTGGCTGGGAGAAGAGAATTCAGGAGTTCGCCTCGATGTTTATCGATTGGTGCTGACCCGTACGAGAGTATACACTATGGGCAAAGGGAGGGTGCGTGGTGTCAAGAAGGATTCTAATAAAAGCAGGTGCTGTCGAGGCCGGAGGAGTGCTCAACGAGTCGAAGACCGCCGATGCTATTTGGGCTGCGCTGCCGATCACGGGGCGAGCCAACAGGTGGGGCGACGAGATATACTTCGCGATCCCTG
>JBFMGS010000149.1:0-2411 GCA_040752635.1 Bacillota bacterium | reverse complement strand
TTCTTTAGATCCGGAAGGACATCGCTTCCTTCTTGTGGCCCTTCACCTTCAGCAGATGCACGGCGCAGGCGATGCACGGGTCGAAGGAGCGGACCACGCGCACGAGTTCGATCGGCTGGTTCGGGTCTTTCACCGGGGTGCCGACCAGGGCTTGCTCCAGCGGGCCCATGACGCCGTTGTCGTCACGCGGGCAGATGTTCCAGGTGCTGGGCACGACGGCCTGGTAGTTGTGGATAACGTGGTCCTTGATCTCGATCCAGTGGCCGAGCGCGCCGCGCGGGGCCTCGGTGAGGCCCTGCCCCCTGGCTTCCTTGGGAATGTCGTGCGGGGTGAAGCAGGGCTGGCCGGGCTCAAGCTGGGCGGCCCATTCTTTCATGGCGTGGGCGACGAGGGAGCACTCGACAGCGCGGGCGTAATGCCGGCCGAGGACGGAGAAGGCTTTGTCGCCCAGGCCCAGGGTGCCGGGTTCTTTGTTGACCCACATGCGCGCCAGCGGACCGACTTCGTGCGGCAGGTCGGCGTAACGCGGGGCTTTAAGCCAGGAGTAGGCGCCGGATTTGTGAGGCTCGGGCACGGTCATGCCCTCGCTGGGATGCCGCTTGGAGGTCTTGGACTCGAAACGGGAGTACATGACATGCTCGGTAACTTCTTGGGGGTCGACGGGCGCCCACTCGCCGTTGGTGTAACGGCCGCGCTTGATGAACTGCTGCTGGCCGTCAAGGTCCTTTTCGTCGGTGAGGGGGAAGACGCCCCAGACTAAGAGGTTTTTGCAGCCGGCGCCGATGCCGAACCAGTCGTCGTATATGCCGGCGACAGCAAGGACGTCGGGGATGTAGACGTTGTCGACGAAGGCGATGAGTTCGTCCAGGAGTTTGACGAACTGGTCGACTTTTTCGGCGGTGACGAGGGAGGTGACGCCGCCGGGAATGAAGACGGTGGTGTGCGGCGCCTTGGCGCCGAAGACGGCCAGGAGCTGGTGCGCTTTTTTGCGCATGTCCAGAGCCTGGATGTAGTGGCTGACGGCCATGTCGTTAACGTCCTTGGGCAGCCGGTAATCCCCTTCGTAACGGGGGATGAAGGGCGCGGTGTCGGGGCCCTTGACGTAGTCCAAGGCCGCGAGGTGGTAGAAGTGCAGGATGTGCGACTGGACGTAGTTGGCCGCCTGAATGAGGTTTCTCAAGATGCGCCCGTTTTTGGGCGGCAGGATGCCGAAGGCGTCGTCTAGGTTTAGCACCGAACTGATGCCGTGGGAGATGGGTCAGACGCCACAGATGCGCTGCATGATGTGCTGGGCGTCACGCGGGTCGCGGCCCCGCAGGATCATCTCCAGGCCCCGGAAGAGGGTGCCGGAGGCTTTGGCGTCGATAACTTTACCGTTTTCGACTTCAACTTCGATGCCCAGGTGACCCTCGATTCTGGTTACGGGATCGACAAGGATTTTCTGTGCCATTTAATGTTCCACCCCCTTACTTGGTAAAAGCTTCGAGTTTGCCCTTGACAGGCATCCAGCCGTAAAGCGGGCTGACGTCGTCGGGAAACTCGGGCTCGGAACAGGCCTGACAGGGCGCCCCGGCATCGATGCACCAGTTGGTCCCGCCGTTCCACTTGCGCTTGGGGCAGTCGCTCATGGCGATGAAGCCCTTGCAGCCCAAAAGGGCTAAACAGCCTTCCTGCCCGGGCTGGAGGGCGAACTGGTTGGCCTCGAACATGGGCCGCCGCGGACAGTTGTCGTGAATGGGCATCGGGTAGAACATTTTGGGCCGGTTGTATTTGTCCAGCTCAGGCAGTTCGCCGTAGGTGAGGACGTAGACGACGGTGCCCAGGAAGTGGTCGGGGTGCATGGGGCAGTTGCCGATGTTGATGACCGGCTTGTTTTTGACGACGTGGGAAACACCGACGACGCTGGTCGGGTTGGGCCGGGCCGCCGGAATGCCGCCGAAGGAGGCGCAGGAACCGGCGGCGATAACGGCCTTGGCGGCTTCGCCCATTTTGGCGACGGCGTCAAGGATGGTAAGGTGTTTGCCGTTTTTCTCGGCGATGGTGCAGTAGTGACCCTTTTCGCCCAGGGGAATGCCGCCTTCGACGACGAGGAAGAAGTTGTCGCGGTGTTTGGCGGCGACTTCTTCGAGAACGTGGACGACGTCGTGACCGGAAGCGGCGGATACGTTAGGATGATAACGGAGACTGATGACATCCAAAAGGACTTTTTCGATCGGCGGTTCGACGCTGTTTAAAAGCGATACGGAACAGCCGGTGCAACTGGCCCCCTGCAGCCAGATGACGGGGGGCTTGCCGTCTGCCATTTCGGCCAGCGCGTCTGTGATCTGCGGCCCGAGCAGAGACATGAGGCTCAGACCCGCGGTCGAAGCGGCACACGCTTGGATAAACTCTCGCCGTGAAAGTTTTCTCAT
>JBFMGS010000148.1:0-2416 GCA_040752635.1 Bacillota bacterium | reverse complement strand
ACATGAACCCGATCAGGTTCTGGCGCGGGTTGTGGCTTGGATGGAAGCTCGTCTCCGGTCGAGGCCGGGGGTTCGGTATCCGAGGCAGAGGTCGAAGCGGGACAGGACGTGGCGGAAGATGGTGGTAGAAGAGTAAGTCGAAAGGAGGTGTGGGATATGCCGCGAGGTGACGGAACAGGGCCTGCGGGCTTCGGTCCGATGACAGGGAGAGCCGCGGGTTACTGCGCCGGGTACCCGGTGCCCGGATACATGAACCCGGTCGGATTCAGGCGCGCAGGATTCTGGCGCAGGCCGTGGCTCGGATGGGGAGCCGGATTCGGTCGGGGCCGCGGCTGGAGGCGAATGTATCACGCAACCGGCCTGCCCGGCTGGATGCGGTCCGGCTACCCCGGATGGGCAGCGCCTGCATACCAGTCAGGGATTGCTCCTCCTTACCCGGCCTTCTATGGAGCTCCCTTCTACGGAGCCTCATATGCAGGGCAAAACCCGGAAGAGGCAGCCAAGGCCGCGGCTGAACAGGAGACCGCGTTCCTGAAGGAACAAGCGGAGTTCCTCAAAGGAGAACTCAAAGCGGTCGAAGAGCGCCTGAAAGACCTGACTGGCCCTGAGAAGGACAAGGCTGAAGAGGACAAGTAGCCCACTCCAATCTCGGAGGCTTGACACTCTGCACGCTACCAGCCACTCCCACGCGCCGAGGGAGGGGGGACGGGAAGCCCCAAACCCGCCCCCTCCTCCCGAAGCCAACAGGGCGGCCGGATAGGGCTAGAAGAGTACTTCAGAACGCCCTCCAGACGACGGACAACGCATCATCGTGCCCGGTAGATGTGGTCTGAAGGTGCGTGTCTTCGGGAAAACACCTGGTTTTGGAGCTACCTTTCTAGATCATCTGTGAAGGAGAAAGAGCAAAGTGAAACTAGCAGTTACCGCTCAGGGCGTTGACCTGGACTCGACCATAGATCCTCGTTTTGGCAGGTGTCAGTGTTTTATCATCATGGATCTGGATACCGAGGAATACGAGGCGATAGCCAACCAAAGCCTCATGGCAGCCGGCGGCGCGGGCATTCAGAGCGCACAGTTTCTCGCTGACCGCAAGGTCGATGCGGTCATCACGGGAAATGTGGGTCCCAACGCCTCGCGTGCTCTCCAGGGGGCAGGGATCAAGGTATACATGATGACCTCAGGGACCGTGCGAGAGGCCGTCAAGGCTTACAGGGCAGGAAAGCTTAGCGCGGTTTCCGGAGCCACGGTAGACTCGCATTTCGGCACGGGCAAGCGTTAAGAGACTGAAGGAAGCAAAGGAGGTTTCCAAGCGTGAGGATCGCGGTAGCAACAGACGGGCCTGTGGTAGCACCGCATTTTGGTCGTTGCCCCGAATACACCATAGTCACTGCACGGGATGGAAAGGTGCTGGATAAGATCGTCGTCCCCAACCCAGGGCATGAGCCCGGGTTTCTACCAGATTACCTTTCGAAACTCGGCGTCTCATGCATTATCGCAGGTGGCATGGGCCCAAGGGCACAGGGGCTGTTTGCTGAGAAGAGCATCCAGACCGTAACCGGGGTCTCAGGACCCGTAAGTGAAGTGATCAATTCATACCTTGCTGGTTCCCTCAAAGCTGGGGAGAGCTTGTGCGAACACGGCGAGCTGCACCAGAGATGTGGCCACCACGGGGAGCATGAGTGTAAGCATAGTTAGTGAGTCGCAAGGAAGCCGGAGGGATAGAGCATGTCGGCGGTAGTTGACAAGGAACAATGCACCGGGTGCGGCATCTGCGAACAGACGTGCCCTGCGGATGCCATTACTGTAGACGAGATCGTGCATGTTGACCCGGATAAATGTACCGAGTGCGGCGCTTGCGTTGATGAGTGTCCGTTTGGCGCGATAACGCTAGAAGCTTGATCGATCCCGAGTCAAAACTCAAACGACGGAGATGCCCAATGGTTATAGCAGTAGCCAGTGGAAAAGGCGGAACGGGCAAGACCACCATTGCAGTGAACCTGGCCTTGACCCTCGAAGGAACCATGCCTGTCGAGCTCTTAGACTGTGATGTCGAAGAGCCGAACGCACATCTATTCCTTCACCCCATACTCGAAACCTCCGAAGAGGTCACGCTGCCTGTACCGGTTGTTGACGAGAGTAAGTGCAACGCCTGCGGTAGGTGCGGGGAGGTCTGCGCCTTTCACGCAATCATCCCCTTGGGGAACCAGGTGATGACCTTTCCTCAGCTTTGCCACGGCTGCGGAGGATGCAGTCGCTTTTGCCCCACGGGTGCGATATCAGAAGAGCCGCGAGAGATCGGCGCTGTCGAGAGCGGGCGCGCAGGGCAGATCGAATTCGTCCAGGGAAAGGTGAACGTGGGCAATCCCCTGGCTCCTCCGGTGGTGAGAGCGGTGAAAAGCAGAATAGAGGCCCGCCA
>JBFMGS010000147.1:0-2446 GCA_040752635.1 Bacillota bacterium | reverse complement strand
GCCCGGCCAGGAAGGCCTCCAGTTTCTCGGTGGGAAAGGCCTGGGTGAAACACACGCCGCTCGCCCTGAGCCGCAGGCAGAACAGGTGCACTACCGTGGGTACCCCATCTATCTTTACCACTGCCTGTCCCCAGTCCACCTGGGCCTGTTCGCCCCAGTCGGCCGTAAGCGGAACATATGCCTCCGGAATCCTGGCTTTGAGTAGCTGGACAAAACGCCGGACGGTTGATTCCGCACCTGTGAAGCCGTATTCTTCCACCAGGCGGTCGTAGATGCGCTTGGCCGTGTGGCGCTGTTTAGGCGGTGCCGTGGCATCGGCTTCAAGCCACGTCAGGATGATGGCACGGTAGGGGTCCATCACCGGAAAGGGCCGCGGCCTGGTCCGTGTGTACCGCGGCATCTCGGCGCTGGCCAGGGCCTTGCGCACCGACTGGCGGGAAATGCCGAGGTTGCGCGCAATCTTGCGGATAGACCACCCTTCCAGGTAATGCTTCTTTCTGATAAACTCAATATCGACCATCTTGAGCAACTCCTTTTCCTCCCGTAAGCCTAGTGTCTCAACTTAAGCTTACAGGATGGGGTTCTCAGGGTGGTCAACTTTTTCGTTAGCACCAGGGGCTAAACTGGTCAACTTTTATATTAGCGAACACAATCGTCGTCGGGCGAATCCGGGTCATCCGGTGCCGGCGAAGAGACAGGCTCAGGCGAGGCGGGATCAGGCAGCTCGTCGACCGACCCGTCGACACCGGACTCGTCCAGTTCCGGTTCATTTGGAACCGGCTCATCGACTCCGGGATCGTCGGACAGTACCTCGTCCGGCTCATCATCGGGTGAGGGAGATTCATCGGGGACGACAGACCCGCCGAGTGAGCCACCACCGATTGACCTTGAGGAGATAATGGCTCTTCCGACGCTAAGTGGGGAGATGACTGTCCACTTCATCGACGTCGGTCAAGGCGATAGCATTCTGCTTATCTTCCCCGACGACAGGACCATGCTCATTGACGCTGGCGACAACGAGTGCGGTGGTGACATCGCGTCGTATCTGCGTAGTCAGGGAGTCGACCACATCAACTACCTAGTGGGTACCATCCTCATGCCGACCATATAGGAGGACTTGACTCGATCATCCAGTCCATTGTGGTTGACCAGGTATGGCTCCCCGAGGTTATCCATACGACCCAGACCTACATTGACGTGCTGGAGGCAATAGAGGACAAGGGACTCTACGTGAGAACCGCTTCGCCCGGTGAAGTGAGATGGTCGAAGAACCTTACCATCGAGATTCTGTCGCCCAGGCGAACAGACTATGAGGAGCTCAACTCCTGGAGCGTTGTTCTGAAGGTAACCTACGACCAGGTCTCGTTCCTCCTCATGGGTGATGCTGAGACGGACATTGAGAACGAACTGATGGCAGCCGGCTGCGACCTGGAATCTCAGGTCCTCAAAGTCGGACATCACGGGAGCAACTCTTCGAGCACTCCCGCCTTCCTGCAGCGGGTCAGCCCCGACCACGCGATTATCTGCGTCGGAGACGGCAACAGCTACGGACACCCGCACCAGGCAACTCTTGAGAACCTGATCGCTGTGGGAGCTGCCTTCTATCGCACTGACCTGCTGGGCACGATCGTGGCCACAACTGATGGGACTACCGTTACCCTTAACAAGACCGGGCAGACGGCACTGGCCACTCCCGATCCTCAGCCACCGGCTCCGCCACCCGAGGAGCCGACCGGGCCACAGGTAGTCATAGAGAAGATCGACCTGAACGCTGAGCTGGTGGTTATCCGGAACAAGGGCGCTTCGGCCGTCAGCCTGGCAGGCTGGAAGATCCTCTCCGTGGAGGGTGGACAGAGCTACACCTTCCCATCCGGGTTCAGCCTCGCGGCCGGCGGATCGGTGAACGTCTGGAGCGGCAAGAATGCCAAGGACAACCCGCCGACCGATCTGAAGTGGAGTGGCGCATACATCTGGAACAATGATGGTGACCCTGGGATCCTTTACGACAACACAGGCAAGGAGGTCTCGCGTTATGGCCACTAAGCTGGTGGTGATCGACAGGTTCGAGGGAGATTGGGCCGTGCTCGAGCTCGAGCGGGTGACCTTCCAGGTACCCAGAGGGCTGGTGCCCGAAGAGGCCAGGGAAGGCGACGTACTTGAGATCAAGTCGCAGGTTGCCTCGGATGAGACGCTGCGGAGGAGGAAGAGGGCGACCGCGCTAACCCAGCGTCTGTTTCGTCAGGACTAGGTCACACTACGCACTTCGGTCCCGCGGGAGGGGAGGGGCATGACCCCTCCCCTTCTGTAGTTAGGGTGGACATGCCCTCCTCTTGGCGCTGGTGGTTATCATCCTTATCGGTAGTCTCAGCCAACTCGGCCAAGCGCTCAAAGGCAAGCTGTCGGAGATCATCCAGAGCATCCAGAGCGCGGCGGGTCCCTGATGAGA
>JBFMGS010000146.1:0-2716 GCA_040752635.1 Bacillota bacterium | reverse complement strand
TGAGCAGCGTGGAAGGGCGCAAGCGCTACCTTCTCGACCACCCGCCCCGGGGTCTTGGGAGGCTTATCCCCCTATCGCTTCGGACGCCGGGTGAGCCGTTCGACGATTATGTCGCTGTGGTCCTTGCCGAAAGGTTTTTCCATTATGCCAAAAAGTCAGCTTCCGGGGAGGGATTCCCCGGGCGGACATAGAATAGGTATTGAGGTGAATCAGGCCCGAGGCAGGGGCTATGCTGCCAGAGCGTGGTGCGCGTATGGGAACGGTATTCCGGGGGAAGGAAACGCACGTGGTGGGCCCGCTGAGCCAGCAGAGCGGGGGCAGGTTGCACGGCTGGTTGGGTACGGTCCTTCTTACCGTGCTGTGCGCCCTTCTTATGGCCTGGTCGGCAAGCGGTGCGACAAACCCGTTCGCCGACGTTCCGAAGGGCCACTGGTCATACGCTGCTCTTGCTGAGTTTGCGGGTCTCGGGCTTATAGAGGGCTATTCTGAAGACGCATTTCGGGGCGAGCGCGTTATCACAAGGTACGAGATGGCATGGATCATCGCCCGCCTTGGGGATAGGTTAAGAACACCGGCCGGCCCTCCTTCCGTGTCTAGCTCCCCCGGAGGGTCTGCCGCGCTTTCGGGCAGCCCTGGTGGGGGCCAGCTTTCGCCTGCCTTACTGTCGTTGAAACAGCGCGAGCTTCTCGTGCGGTTGCAGGATGAGTTTGCAAGCGAGCTTGCGCTTGTGGCCGGCACCAGCGGACGCGGTTTGCCGGGAAGCGGTGCGGGCCAGCACGGCGGGAGCGGCGGCATCTCGGGGAGCACAACCGGGCCGGGGACCACTGGCACTGCTGCGCTCGGAGTCCCCCTCGTGCAACTCGGCTTACCAGGCTTATCTGAGCCGCGTTCACCTGACGGCTTATCGGGCTCGCCGGAACAGGCGAAGTCGCCAGGTCTGTCCGCGGCCTCATCGTCGCTAAAGCTTCGCCCGGACCCGGGCTTTATCGCTGCGATCGCAGCGCTGCCCGGCGAGGCGGGTCCCCAGGCGTTCTCCGGAGGCAAGCGGCTATCTGAACTCATCGGGACCGCCCAGGGTGCCGGAAGCGGGGTAGGCGCGAGTGGATCCTCCCAGGGATCCCAGAAGAAGGCGCTGACCATTCCCCTTGAGGACGGAGCCAGAGCCGAGCTTTCCATCGGGGGACCGCCCATGCCGGGCGGGATTGCGCCTGAAGAGGGCGACGATGTCATTGCAAGGCTTGACCTCAAGTACGCCCTGAGCCAGCTCGCGATATTCAGGGCGAGCTACGAGTTGGTCAAGGACGGAGCGGGAGCTTCTGACGGAGGTGAGGGCAGTGCTGCCAGGGCCACTGCGCTCCTTGGGATCGACTACAATTTCGCGCTGTCAGATTCGGCGTTCATAAAGGCCGGGTATACCTATTCCAAGATCACCGATCTTGTGCCAAGGGGCGTTGAGTGGGGAGCCCCGGGCGCCGGGGAGAAACCCAAGGAGGGGCCGTCGAAGGCCGCGGGCCTGTTCGGCGACTACACTCTGCCTGGCCTTTCCTTAGACGCCCGCAAGACTACCGCGAGCCTCGGTGTGGGCTATACGTTCGGTGGCACGGCCTCGGTCATGCTGGGATACAGGCTCATAGACTTCCAGGAACTCAACCCCGAGTCTCAGCTTCCGGGCGTTCATCGCACGAACGTCGCCACCGCGGAGCTTACCATCAGGTTCTAAGAGGTTTTGAGTGGGTTTTGGGTGATGGCGTGGTCATGTGGCGGGTCGGCTGCGACAGATGGGAAAGGAGTCAGTCCGCATGCGTAAGAAGAGCAGAACGGCAAGAACGGTTGCAGGCATATTAGCTGTAGCAGTTGTCGTGGCAGCGTTGATGGTCCCCGCCGCCGCTCAGGACCAGCCAACGCTCATGCAGAGCCTTACGAGCGTTGAAATGACGCTCTACGGGAGGCTGCTCAGCGGGGCCATCGTCGAACGGTTAGCGCAAATAGAGGTGGACCTCTTCGGCAAGCCGCAGGACGGCTCAGTACTGGACCGAGTCAGCAAAATCCGGGTGCTTGCCGGAGGCGGGCCCGGCGTAGGTCCGTCGGTTGGCTACAAGCTTAGCGCTGTAGAGTGGTTCATGCAGAGGCGAGTTACGGCGGAGCCTGCTGCAGCAAAGCTGGAAAAGCTTGAGACCATGATCCTCGGCCAGCCGGGAAAAGGCTCCATGGTGGTAAGAGCGGACTATCTTGCAGCGCTATGTCTTCCCGAGGGCACGCTCAAGACAAAGGAGGCCGCGCTTTCCAAAGGACAGCCGGTGCGCATCAAGCTCCTTGGAAAGCTCGATTCCAGCTCGACCCAGAAAGGCCAGAAGATCGATATAGAGGTCGCGAAGGATGTTGTGCTCGGCAGCGAGCTCGTCATCCCAAAAGGCACGCGTGGATACGGGGTGGTAACGGACGTATCGCCGGCCGGGCGGCTGGGGCGCGATGGCAAGATCACGCTCGAACTCAAAGACGTGAGAACTCTCGACGGCACCTTTGTGCCCCTGGCTTTCGATGAAAACACCCAGAAGCTCAACGAATCCATGCAACTCGCTATCGGCGCGGGCCTGGCGGGGTTCATCGTTTTCGGGCCGGTCGGAGCGCTCGGGGCATTCTTCGTCCAGGGCAAGGACGTGAACATCCCGGAGGGAACGGAGTTCTACGTGGCCGTGGGGTCCGATACCAGGGTCCT
>JBFMGS010000145.1:0-2766 GCA_040752635.1 Bacillota bacterium | reverse complement strand
CTCTCGGCCATGGTCTCCTTGACTGCTTCCGGATGATAGCCCCCGGGCATGAACCTCGTCGCGTTGGGACCAAAAGCCCATATACCCACAGAATTCTTGAACCGTCGTTTCATTCCGATGCCTCCCAGCACTCCAATGTACGGAAACCTGCTAATCACGTGGCAGAGAGCCGCCGATTTCCCTTGCCTCTATCAGTCAGCACCGTCCGGTCAGTACCTTCCGGGAGAACCAGGCGGACGGTGGCCTGGCCGCTTGAAGGTACTGATCTGCCTTCAGAACGTTATCTTGGGCAGACTCAGGAAACCGCTCAACACCAGCGAGACCCCTCCCATGGCACACGCATCCTGGCCGAGCATCGCAGGAACCACCTTGACTTTCTTGATGAGCTGCGACAGACCGCGCGTTTCCATTTCCCTGGTAGCTTCGTCGAGAACCCATTTGCCGCACCGGCCGATGGTATTGCCTACGATCACCACTTCAGGGTTGAAGGTGTTTATCAACCCTGCTATACCTATCCCAAGATACCTCCCTGTTTCCCTTAGGACGTTCTGGCTTAATTCATCGCCGCGCTCGCAGGCCTCTATGAGGTGATCGACCGACAAGCATCCGCCTTCCTCGTTTACTGGCTGCTCGCGGATAACCCCTTGAAGGACGGTGGCATCACCGCGCTCTATCGCCTCGCTCGCTCTCCGCAAGGTCGCCCCTTCGGAAGCCAGGACCTCCCAGCAACCCCGGTTTCCACACCCACACAAAGGCCCATCAGGTAGAATGGTGAAATGGCCGAGTTCACCTGCATATCCTGCAGAGCCGCGGTAAAGCTCCCCGTTCAGGACAATACCTGCCCCGAGGCCGACGCCTACGCTCAAGTAGACCATATGCCGTATCCCCTGCCCTGCCCCGAACCACTTTTCCCCAAGGGCGCCTGCGTTGGCCTCGTTGTCTACGTAAACACGCGTTTTGAAGCGCTCCTGCAATATCTCCTTAAGAGGTACGTTCTTCCACCGGAGGTTTGGAGCAAACACAAGGACGCCGTGCTCCATCTCAACGAGTCCCGGTACACCTATCCCGATGCCGAGCAAGCCCTTGGGTGCGGGCCGCGCTCGGGCGAGCAATTCAGCCATGCCGTTTAACATCTTGTCAAGGACCCGCTTTTCTCCGTCTTTAGGATCGATGGCTATTCTCTTCCGAATCAGAATCTTTGCCCTGAGGTCCGTAAGAACCAGCAGGATGTAGTTGACGCCCAGATCGGCTCCCAGGATGACCGCTGCATCCTCGTTCAGTTGGAGCATGATCGGCTTCCGGCCCATCGCCGAATTGCCGGTGCCTATCTCCTTCACGTACCCCTCGGCAATGAGTTCGTCTACAAGAGAGGAAACCGTGCCCCGGTTCAGCCCTGAGACCCTCGCAATGTCGGCGCGCGAGATCGGCGCATGCCCCCAAATGATGTTGAGGACCACCGCCTTATTGAGCTCTCTGACTAACTCTTGATTGCCTGTTGTAGGGCTCTTTTCGTTGGGACATGCTTTGATCGTGTTCATACTCACCCACTTAGTTTGTTGAATCGCCGAACTTTATGTGGTTATACTTCGACGCGCCTTCCAAGATTCCTTCTTCTCTCCACCACACTCCAACTTTTTTCTACTCAAATTCAGCAAGCAGGCTTCGGGCGAGAAATAACGTGCTGAAATTGGGGCTTGCTGCAGACTTCGCTTCACCTCAGCCATGAACATCTGCCGCACCGACTTGCCCATAAGGAGTTGACGTTCAAGGCGGTAGTTTTGGCCCAGCGGTCGGCAGCCTGCGGCATCCGGGCGTCAATTGCCTGAGGCTCATCGCATGATGCTGCCATGAGCTGGAGAAAACCAGCGGCCTCGGCGCTCAGATACTTTGCGGTTGTGGGGGCTGTAAGGGAATGATGACGACGACCGGGAGAGATGCATATACAATAGCTGACAGACAAGCGAGTATGGCGTGATTGACGGCATAAAGATGAGTGTTGCCGGAAGCAACTTGAGAGCAAGCTCAGTCAGATTCTGTCAGCAACGCGTTGGAGCGTGCTTTGGAGGGAAGAAGGGCTGCGTTACACTACAAATGATTCCCATTGTAGCAGGCATTTCGCCGCAAGATTGACATCGGATTGCCACGAGCACAAAAACGGAGCTTTGCCAATCCGCAAAACCCCAGCTAAACACTGGTGCGCCACGGGGGACTCGAACCCTCGGCCCGCTGATTAAGAGTCAGCTGCTCTACCAACTGAGCTAGTGGCGCACCTAAACTTGGCTTATGTTGTGAACTTGTTTATGTTAGGCAGCCGGGTTGTGCCCAGCTGGCCCTGAAACCTATGGTAGCGGCGACTGGATTCGAACCAGTGACTCCGCGGGTATGAACCGCGTGCTCTGACCAACTGAGCTACGCCGCCTTAACCCTAACAGGGTGCGTGGGGCGACGGACGCTCTCGCCTCCGCACGTCCCACGCTAACAAAAATGGTGGCGGGGGCTGGACTTGAACCAGCGACCTCCGGGTTATGAGCCCGACGAGCTACCAACTGCTCTACCCCGCGACGTAAACTTTGGTACAGACGCCAGCAACACCTACCAGCGCCCCAGTCACATCCCTATTATAGCAAATAGATTCCCCCCGTCAAGTAGAAAATCCGGCCAGCCAACTGCCGCTCAAATGATCCCTAACTCCTTGCCCACCTTCTTGAAAACGTCCAGCGCGAATGACAGGTCGTCCTTCGTGTGCTCCGCCGTCACGATGGTCCT
>JBFMGS010000144.1:0-2767 GCA_040752635.1 Bacillota bacterium | reverse complement strand
GGGCAAGCCCGACGACACGCGCCGCAATCCACGCACCTCCCAGCGGTGTGCAGCACACGCCCGAGGTGGAACACCATCTTATCCGACAGATCGCGCCACCTGCCCACCCATTTCGGGCTTTGCCGGTCCACGAAGCACTCCGGGCAATAACACAGCGGGCACGCCTGCCTGCACGCGTAGCACTCGATGCACCGCTCGATCTCGCGGGCGAAGTAGGCGAACCGCTCGTCGGCGCTTCGCTTGGCGAACTCCTCTACCTCTGCAAACGCAGCCTCAGGTGCGCACGCCTTTCGCGCGAACGTCTCGTCGCCTGCCAGCACGTCATAAACCTCGGGGACGGGGCGCATGCACGTCGCGCAGGACGGCGCGAGCACGTCTTCCAGCGGGATCGTGGTCTCGAATCCATCGCCCCGGACCACGAGGCCGTCGGGCGCTTCCTCAGCGCTACGAATGGGGCGATTCGTCCCCACCGCATCCGCCGCCAGCCTGCGACGGTCTATAACTCCCCCGCAGGGTACTCCCACGATCTTGATCTGCTCGCGGGGTATTTGCCTCTCAATGATGAGGTTCACGAGGGCTCGCATATCACAGCCTTTCACCACCACACCCACCCTGCCCTTGAACTTCGGAAGGTAGGTCGCCAGGCTGTTCTCGCAGGTGCTCCCCCACACGAGCCGCTGTGCATCGTCAGGCCGGGTTATGAACGCGGGAGTCGTGCGAAGCGGAAGCGACCCGGTCTCGTACCCGATGAAGACGTCAACCTCGCCCTTTGCAAGCAAGTCTCGAGCGATATCTCTAATGCTCCTGGTTATCTCGGATCTAGCGTCCTGCATCTACCTGCGCCTCTCCTTTACCAACCTGGTGGGCCTACCCAGAGCTTTCACGCTCTCCGTCACTCGCTTTATCACGTCCGCGAACTTCTCGCCCTCCGCCGCCGAGACCCACGAGAAGTGGATTCTTCCCTTTTCTATCCCGAAGTACTCCAGCAGGTCCGAGAGAAACGCAAACTTGCGCCTTGCGAGGTAGTTCCCGGCAATGTAATGGCAGTCCCCCGGGTGGCACCCGGACACGAGCACGCCGTCGGCTCCTTTTTGCAGGCATTTCAGAATGAGAAGCGGGTCCACCCGCCCTGAACAGGGCACGCGGATGATCCTCACGTTGGGCGGGTACTGAATTCGGCTCGTCCCGGCAAGGTCAGCCCCGGCATAGGAGCACCAGTTGCAGAGGAACGCGACGATCTTGGGCTCCCAGGCCTCCGCTCCTTTCGTACCGTGTTCACCGGCGCGAGTCTCACCGGCCCAAGCCTCAGCAGCGCAAGCTTCGCCGTTGTGATCTCCGCCCGTGCAAGCCTCGCCGGTGTGTGCTTTGCGCACCTCTGTCTCGCACCCGCACGCGCAGGCGCCCGGCCGCTGTTGCGCCTCCGTATTATGCTCCATGGAAGGCTCGGTTTCTAGCACAGAGCGTTCACCTCCGCCAGGATCTCCTCCTCGGTGAAACCTTTGAGCGTGATTGCGCCGCACCGGCATGTCGCAGCGCACAGGCCGCATCCCTTACACAGCGCGGCGTTCACCTTTGCCACATTGTCCTTCGGGTCGATCTCGAGGGCCTTGTACTGGCACGCCTCCACGCACAGGCCGCACCCCGTGCACCTTGTCTTGATCACCTCGGACTTTATCCCCTCGGTCGTGATGGTGCCGCTGGCCAACACGGTGCAGGCCCTGGCAACGGCCGCGTGAGCCTGGGCTATGGTTTCATCGATTGTTTTGGGGGAATGCGCAAGCCCCGCGAGGAACACGCCTTCAGTGGCGAAGTCCACCGGGCGGAGCTTCATGTGGGCCTCCAGGAAGAAGCCGTTATCGTCAAGCGGCACCTTGAGCATCTGCGCGATCTCTTTGTTCCTCTCATTCGGGACGATCCCGGCGCTCAGCGCCACCAGGTCGGCAGGGATAGCAAGCCTCTCATCAAGCAGCGTGTCAGTAACTTCGACGACAAGCCGCTCCTCACTCACGCCATCCTCGGCTCGCGAAACCACCGGCGCCTGTCCCTCCGGGTACCTCACGAACATGACGCCGCGCCGCCTTGCTTCCTCGAAGTACGCCTCCCTCACCCCGTAGGTGCGAACATCCCTGTAGAGGATGTACACACTCGCATCGGGGTCCGCGTCTTTGATCCGCAGGGCGTTTTTCACAGCCTCGCTGCAGCACACGCGGCTGCAGTAGTTCCGCTCGTCATCTCGGGAACCCACACACTGGATCATCACTACGGATTTGCCCCGCCTCTTCGGGAATGCTCCGGACGCAAGCTGCTCCTCGAACTCCGCCTGGGTCACAACACCGGGGTGCTCGCGGTAGAGGTAGTTCGAAGGCTTGTATTCCGCGGCGCCCGTAGCCACGATGACCACACCGTGCTCGACTTCAAACTCCCGGATGGAACCGACCTCGCCGTTGCCCCGGCTCCGGTCCACGATGCGCGAGCGGAAATTCCCGAGATACCCCGAGATCTCCCTGACCTCAGAGGATGTGTGCACTTCTATAAGGGGATTCGCTATCACGCGGCCTATGAGGTCTTGCAGGTATGCCTGCACGTCATCTCCGGCAAGGGTGAAGCGGATCTTGCGCAGATGCCCGCCAAGCTGGGGTCCAGCTTCCACGAGGTAGGCCTGGAACCCCTGCTCCGCGAGATCGAGCGCCGCGATCATGCCTGCGAGGCCCCCGCCTATGACAAGGCCCGAGCGCTTGACCTCGATGGGCAGGCGCTCGAGAGGTTC
>JBFMGS010000143.1:0-2780 GCA_040752635.1 Bacillota bacterium | reverse complement strand
AAGACCTCTTCCGCAAGGAACATGGGGATCTGGCTTCTTATGAGTAGCCACCCGTATAGCGACGCTGCGGCGATGATGAAAAGTATGACCGCGGTTTCTTTCACCGTCTCTACCAGGACTCGGTAGAGTTCTCTCAGCCCTACTTCACGGTACACCACGACACACAGGATAAGTGCGTATGCGACGCACACCGCGGAGGCCTCAGTGGGCGTGAAGATCCCTGAGAGTATGCCCCCAACCAATATAGCAGGAGTAAGAAGCGGCCAGAACGCTTCCTTGAACCCCTTCCAGAACTCCGAGAGTGAAGGAACCTTCTCGCGGGGCCATTTCCTCCGAAAGGCGTACCACGCGACCATGGCCATCAAAGAGGCGCCCATCAAGATCCCGGGAACGAGCCCGCCAATGAGGAGCGCAGACACCGAGACATTGCCCATGACCCCGTACATGACCAGGGGTATAGAGGGCGGTATGATGGGGCCTATCGTCGAAGATGCCGCCGTGACCGCCGCGCTGAAGTCGCGGTCGTAACCGTGTTCCAGCATCGCCTCGACCTCTATGGTCCCCAGCCCCGCGGCGTCGGCCACGGCGGACCCACTCATCCCGGCGAATATCATGCTCGCCACGATGTTCGCGTGCCCCAGCCCTCCCGGGAGGTATCCCACGAGGATATTCGCGAAGCGGAATATGCGGCGGGTGATGCCGCCGGTGTTCATCAGCTTTCCCGCGAGGAGGAAGAAAGGGATTGCGAGGATGGTGAAGTTGTTCACCCCGTACACGAGTCGCTGCGCTATCATCTCGACGGGCATATTCGTTATACCCCTCTGAACGGCCAGCGCGACGACGGACGTTACGCCTATCGCGTAAGGGACCGCAAACCCGGCGATGAAGAAAACGAGAAGCAGGCCCAGGAATACCAAGAGTACTGTGGTCATTGTACTGATGACACCCCCGTCCGTCGCCCTACGGCCCCAACCAAAACGGCGATATCGCGCAGGACGAAGAACATGGTGATAGGCAGTCCCACTATCGGCGCCAGGTAAAGCCAGGCTGTGGAGAGCCACGGCACCGAACCCATACCGATAATCCAGGACACCCTCGCCATGTTGATACTTCCCCGCAGGGCAAAGTAGAGGAAGATAAGGGACACCAGAGACGTGATGACGCCGAGCGCGAGCCTCAACCGCTCGGGGAGGCGCTCAGCGAAGTACGTCGACGCGATCTGGGCCCTCGCGGCCTGCACCACCGCGGCCCCGATGAACGTAAGCCATATCGCGGTGACCCGGGCTATCTCCTCAGTCCACGGAACCGAGATCTTCAGGACGTATCTGAATATGACCTGGAGGAACACAAGCAAGAACAGGGCGCAGAGGAGCGCCACCCCGAATCCTTCGCAGACTCGAGAGACCGTAAACTTTGACCTCACTCAGATCCCACCTTTCAGGTGTCTCCCACGGGGACGGCAACCGCCGTCCCCGTGGGATTCCAACATCCTCGCATGGGAAAGAGGTCTCCTAATCGAAGTACTTCTTCACCTCGTCCCAGACGCCCGGCGCCCAGCTCTGCGCGAGTTCCTTGATCGCCGGCAGTGCCGCCTTCCGGAACACCGACTTGTCCACTTCTACCACTACCATCCCGAGCTCCTTGAGCTTCTTGAGGTAGTCGCTATCCACTTCCTTGCTCCTGCGGTCGCCCCACTCGGATGCTTCCTTCGCCGCCTCGATGATGATCTTCTGGTACTCCGGGCTCAGCTTGTCGTAGAACTTCTTACTAAGGGCCCAATGGAACACGTTGTGCAGGTGTTCCGTGTGGATCAGGTACTTCTGAACCTCGTAGAGCTTGGCAGTGTAGACGTTGGCGTACGGGTTCTCCTGGGCATCCACAACGTTCAACTGAAGCGCGTTGTAGACCTCGGGCCACGCGATAGGAGTAGGGATCGCGCCCAGCTCTTTCCATACCCTCACCCAGCTTGGTATCTCCGGGACACGAAGCTTGATGCCTCTCAGGTCGGCGGGAACCTTGACCGGCTTATTGGCGGTGAGGTTACGGGCACCCCGTCTCTGTAACCCCACGACCATCATCCCGCCGCGCTCCAGGATAGCCTTTTTCATCATGTCGCCGAGACGGCCCTCCCAGGCCTTGTAGACTTCCTCGACATTAGGGTAGATGAATGGGATGACCGTGGGAGCGTACTCCGTCGCAAGCGTAGACGGAAGTATGTCCCCAAATATGGCGAGCGCAACCTCCCCAACCTTCAATTGCTCGATGTTGTCTTTCTCCCCGCCGAGCACCGCTCCTGGATAGAGCCTGACGACCATCCCGCCGTTGCTCCGGGCCTCTACGATCTCTTTAAACTTGATGGAGGCTTCGTGCTCCGGCGTATTCGGCGCCGTGTGAAGCGCAAACGAGACATCGATCGCCTTCGTGGAGGCCGAGACCTGACCGAACATCATGATCCCCAGGAAGGCAAGGGACATAATCACCGCAAAGAACTTTCCCCTTATCATCATTACCTGCGCCTCCTCGATTCGGTCTTTTAATAAATGCTTGGTCCCTCAACAGATAACAGTCCGCTCGCCACCCACTGTCCCCATGTCTCACCCCCCGTTCGACTCTGCGTCGTCGTTTCCCAGGCTCCTGCCCCCAGTAAGCAGGCTGGCCGCATGGATGAACATGGCCAGCGCGGACAGGGGAATGCTTGCGTAAATGGCGCTCATGGGGATGTGCATGGCCAAAGACTTTTGCCCCATGACCTGCAGGGCGAGCTCGCCTCCCTTGATGAT
>JBFMGS010000142.1:0-2821 GCA_040752635.1 Bacillota bacterium | reverse complement strand
GTCAGGCTCGGGCTTCCGGAACGCCAGGCAGAGCTTGCGGCGATTGCCGGTTACCTGCACGATATCGGCAACGTGGCGGGACGCGACCACCACGGCGCGGTAGGGGCGACCCTCTCTGCTGAGATCCTGTTAAGAGCAGGGATGGATCCTTCTGAGGTTGCCACGGTAGCGGGCGCCATAGGCAACCACGAGGAAGGGGTCGGCCAGCCTGTGAACAACGTGTCGGCCGCTCTCATCCTCGCAGACAAGTCCGACGTGCACAGGTCGAGGGTGAGGAATCCGGACCCCGCCACGTTCGAGATCCATGATCGCGTCAACTATGCGGTGCTCCGTTCCTTCTTGAGGGTGGACGGCCGGGCGAGGACCGTTACCCTTGATCTTGGAATCGACACCGATATATCGCCTGTCATGGACTACTTCGAGATCTTCCTTGCCAGGATGATCATGTGCAGGCGGGCCGCACAGTTCCTCGAGTGCGACTTCAAGCTGGAAATAAACGGCGCCAAGCTGCTGTAACGCTGTCTGTCGTCGCCCGCTCGGCCTTGATTTCGCGCGCCCGATTTCGTTGACAAGCCCCAGTCCAACTCATATAATGGGGTTGTGCGAATTCGGGCAGGTAAAGGAGGAACCCGGTCCATGAGGCCAGGAACCATCTGGAGGCTTCTTGGTGTCGCCGTAGTCGTTGTTGTATGTGCCCTGGCCATTTACAAGCTCCCCATGAACCTTGGCCTGGACCTTCGCGGAGGCACCCGCATGGTGCTTGAAGCGAGGGATACCGATACAGTTAAGGCTGACGAGGATGCTGTGGCACGTGCGAAGGAAGTCATAGAGAGAAGGGTCAACCAGCTCGGTGTGGCCGAGCCTGTCATCTACAGGCAGGGACCCAAGCGCATAGTGGTCGAGCTTGCCGGCGTCAAGGATCCTCAGAGGGCGAAGGAGATCATCGGGAGAACTGCCCAACTCGAGTTTAAGGACGAGCAGGGTAAAGTAATCATGACAGGCAACGACCTTAAGAACGCGGTGGCCGGCCCCGACGACTACGGACGCGCCGCAGTCCACTTTGAGCTTACACCAGAGGGCGGGAAGAAGTTTGAGAAGGCGACGCGCGAGAACATAGGGCGTAAGATAGCCATATACCTTGACGAAGAACTCCTCTCAGCCCCCGTGGTTGAAAGCGTTATTAAAGATAAGGGGCAGATAACAGGAATAGGCAGCATAGAAAGGGCGAAGGACCTTTCAATGATGCTTCGCGCAGGTGCGCTCCCGGTGCCGCTTGAGCTCCTTCACAGCGAGGTGTTGGAACCGATACTCGGTCAGGAGTCGATAGACCAGAGCAAGGTGGCTGCGGTCATAGGGGCGGGGCTTGTGATCCTCTTCATGCTGGTAATCTATAAGCTGCCCGGTGTCATGGCTGACATCGCTCTTGGGGTTTACGGGCTGATCGTGCTTGCAGTGCTGGCGGGTCTTCATGCGGTGCTCACGTTGCCCGGTATAGCAGGCATCATCCTATCTGTGGGCATGGCAGTAGATGCCAACGTCATCATATTTGAGAGGATCAAAGAGGAAATGCGAGGGGGCAAACGTCTGCGGGCAGCAATCGAGGCCGGGTTCACGCGTGCTTTTGGGTGCATTCTCGACTCAAACGTGACGACATTGATAACCGCGGGCGTCCTGTACATCTATGGCACAGGAGCTGTGAGGGGCTTTGCGGTCACATTGGGGCTCGGCATCCTCGCAAGCATGTTTACGGCTATCATCGTGACAAGGATAATCATGACTGCCGTGGTGGATCGCAATCCCGAGAAATACGCAAAGTACTTCGGGGCGTAGGGAGGTTAGCGTTGTGGACATTATCGGCAAGAGGCGTATGTTCCTTGCCATATCGGGAATTCTCGTGGCGATAGGCATTATTGCTCTTGCGGTACGCGGCCTGAACCTCGGGGTAGACTTCACGGGCGGATCGCTCGTCAGGCTCAGGTTCGAGAGGGCAGTCACGGCAAGCGAGGTCAGCGGCGTCCTCACCAGCAGCTCTCTCGCAGACATGAACCTCAGAAAAGCCGTGGTGCAGCCCATACGTGGAACTAACGACGTGCAGGTGAGGGCGCAGGTCGCGGGAAGACCGCTTAACGACGCGCAAGTCCAGCGGGTTACGACGGCCCTGTCCGAGAAGTTCGGCAATGTGAGCGTTGTGGAGTCTGAGATGGTGGAGCCCGTCATCGGTCGAGAACTCCTCGGCCGGGCGCTCATGGCCCTTGTGATCGCATGCATCGGAATAGTCATATATGTGTCCGTGCGGTTTGAGTTCAGGTTCGCCGTCGCGGCGATCCTCGCGCTCATCCACGATACTATTATCGTCCTGGGCGCTTTTGCCCTTTTGGGCAGGCAAGTGAACAGTCCGTTCATCGCTGCAGTGCTGACGATCATTGGGTACTCCATTAACGACACCATCGTCATCTTCGACAAGATACGCGAGAACCTGAGGCTCCGAAAGAAGGAGACCCTCGAGGAGCTTACAAACAAGAGCATACTTCAGACTTTGACAAGATCGTTGAACACGGTGCTGACGACGCTCCTCGCCGTGCTTGCGCTGTACTTCTTCGGCGGCGTGAGCATCAGGGATTTCAGCCTCGCGCTCATCATCGGCCTTGTAACAGGCACGTATTCATCGATATTCATAGCCAGCGCGATATGGCTTGAGTGGAGAATGTGGGACCGGGCAAGGCAGCGGCGGCAGGCTGCTGCGGCAAAGGTAAAGCCGGGAGCCGCTAAGGCTAAGTGACACAGGGCGGAGGAGGGGCTCTTGACCTTGGGTGTTTCGTGA
>JBFMGS010000141.1:0-2862 GCA_040752635.1 Bacillota bacterium | reverse complement strand
GTTTGCCAGGGTACCGGTTGTGTTTCGGGTGGAAGTACCGAGCTTTATTCCTTGCTGGAAGCAGAGTTGGCGGGTGCAGGTGCAGGCAATGTCCGCCTCAAGCGTACCGGGTGTCACGGGTTTTGCCAGCAGGGTCCGGTCGTGGTAATCGGTCCGGAAAGGGTTTTTTACGTAAAGGTCGAACCGGCCGACGCCAAGGAAATTGTTGCCGCGATTCTGGCCGAGGAAAAACCCGTTCAACGGCTTCTCTACCGTGATCCCGTGACCGGAAGCATCATCCCCCATTATCACGACATTCCTTTTTACCGGGAGCAAGAGCGGGTCATCTTGAGGAACTGCGGGAACATTGACCCGGAGGATGTCGACGACTACCTTGCTGCCGGAGGTTACCGGGCGTTGACCAGAGCCCTCAAAGAGATGACCCGTGAGGAAATCATCGAAGAGGTCAAGCGCTCCGGGCTGCGCGGACTCGGCGGCGCCGGTTTTTCTGCGGGCAGGAAGTGGGAGGCTTGTTACCGTGCTTCCGGGAATGAAAAGTTTGTGATCTGCAACGGCGACGAGGGTGACCCGGGGGCTTTTCAGGACCGTTCGGTGATGGAGGGAGACCCGCATTCGATTTTGGAAGGAATGGCGATTGCCGGCTATGCTATCGGGGCGAACAAGGGGTATATTTATGTCCGCGCCGAATACCCGCTGGCGGTGCCCCGCTTGAAAACGGCCGTAAAACAGGCGGGCGAGCGGGGTTTTCTGGGCAGGAACATTCTCGGAAGCGGTTTTGATTTCGACATTGAGATTTTTCAAGGGGCAGGTGCCTTTGTTTGCGGGGAATCCACGGCTCTGGTCCGTTCGATCGAGGGTTACCGGGGATTGCCCCGGCCGCTTCCCCGCCCGCGCACTTCGGAAGCGGGTTTGTGGGGTAAGCCAACGTTGCTCAACAACGTAAAGACCCTCGCGAGTGTTCCCCACATCGTCCTGCAGGGCGCCGACTGGTTCGCCGCAAGAGGTACCGAAAGAAGCAAGGGTACCGCCGTTTTTTCTCTTACCGGTAAGGTGGTAAACTGCGGTTTGATTGAGGTGCCTATGGGAGCATCTTTGCGGAAGATCATCTTTGAAATCGGCGGTGGAATTCAAGGAAATAAGGCTTTTAAGGCCGTCCAGACCGGGGGGCCTTCGGGGGGCTGCCTGCCTGCGGAAATGCTCGATATACCGGTTGATTTCGATTCACTGACTTCTGCGGGTTCCATCATGGGTTCTGGGGGCATGGTCATCCTTGACGAGAATACCTGTATGGTTGATCTGGCGCGGTATTTCCTGGACTTTACGCAGAGGGAATCTTGCGGCCAGTGCATTCCCTGCCGTTTGGGGACCAGGCAAATGTTTACCATCCTTGATGACATCACGAAAGGCCAGGGGAGACCGGGCGATATCGAACTGCTTGTAGAACTCGGGGGAATTATTGCCAGGGGTTCACTCTGCGGCCTGGGAAAGACGGTTCCTAATCCGGTGCTTACTACCATTCGCTATTTCCGCGCCGAGTATGAAGCACACATATACGAACACCGGTGTCCTGCCGGCGTTTGCCAGATGTGAGGGGTTGTTATGGAAAGAATTGACCTTTTGCTTGATGGTAAACAAGTGACCGCCCGGAGCGGGATGACCATTTTAGAAGTGGCGCTGGAAAATAAGGTCTACGTACCGCATCTATGCCACCACCCGGAGTTGAAGCCTGCCGGAGTCTGCCGGCTTTGTTACGTGGAGCTGGAGGGCAAGGGCCCCGTTCTTTCGTGCCGGACGCCGGCCGAAGCGGGGATGGTAATAAAAACCAGGAGCCCGCTGGTTGACGAAATTCGCTCCGGCCTGGTTGAATTGCTGATCGCCGACCGGCACGACGATTGCCCCAGTTGCGCCAAAAAAGGGCGCTGCGAGCTTCAAAAGATCATGGGTTACCTCCGGGTAAACAAGAAAAAAGCAAGACGATTGCGGTTTGCCGAAGGCGCGCTCGAGCCGGATACCTCCAACCCTTTCTTTAACCTTGACCCGAACAAATGCGTCCTTTGCGGGAGGTGCGTGCGCACCTGTTCCGAGCTCTTGCGCATAAATGCGATCGCCATTATTGGCCGGGGTTACCGGAGCAAGGTGGCTCCCCTGGGGGCAAAACCGATTGCGCAGTCCAGTTGCGAGTCTTGCGGGGAGTGTGTGGAGAGGTGTCCGGTGGGCGGCCTGGTTTACAAGGAATACAAGCGGCCGGAGAAGCACGTTTTGACCGTGTGTCCCTACTGCAGTAGCGGTTGCCGGCTGACGCTGGGACTGCAGAAAACGGAAATTGTCAGCGCTCAGGGAGAGCGGCTTTGTGCGCGGGGACGCTTCGGCTGGCGCTACATTTACGCGCCGGACAGGATCACGGCGCCTCTGGCAAGAACAGAGGGAAGGCTGGTCGAGGTCTCGTGGGAGGATGCCATTCGGTTGGCAGCCACGCATTTTGCCCGGTACAGGGGCGAGGAAATCGCGGTGGTTGTTTCCGCCAAATGTACGAACGAAGAGGCCTACCTTTTCCAGAAGTTTGCCCGGTCTGTTTTGAAAACCAACAATATAGATAACACGGCCCGTCTCAGCCACGCCGCCAGCCTGGAAGCACTCTGGGAAGCTACGGGTATCGGCGCGGCAACGAACTCCCTTGAGGAACTGGAGGACGCGGCGTGTATTTTAATGGTAGGTGCCAACACCGCCAGGACCCACCCGGCGGCGGCCAGGAAGGTGAAAGAGGCTGCCGAGAAGGGAAGCAGGCTCATCATCGTTGATCCCGTTGAGAACGATTTCCGGCGCTTCGCCCATCTATGGCTTAAGCCTTACCCAGGTACCGAC
>JBFMGS010000140.1:1336-2878 GCA_040752635.1 Bacillota bacterium | reverse complement strand
CCCCCCGGGTGCCCGCTCTGCCTGTAATTGACCATTATGTCAATGAACTGGTCCACCGCGTCGCCTATCTTGTCCCAGTAGCCGAAGTCTGGTGCGACCTGGTCAAGTAGCCTCGACCAGGTGGGGTCCGACGTGTTCATCAAGATGTCTCCTTTCTGTCCCTAGCTCTTAGGGGAACCTCGATGTCCCGTAGGGAAACCCGTTTGGCCTGGAGCTGGTTGCCTGCTGCTTCCCAAGATGGACGAGCTTACACAGGGAGTGTCGCAGGACGGGGTACATCCCGACAAAAACCTCGAACATTGCATCGTAGATCTCGTGCGACCTTCCTTCAGGGCTTAAAGTACGGCCTCCAAACTTCTCAGGGATGGCAAGAGCGGAGCCCGCATCGAGGGTCTGGCTTCCAACCGCCGCGAGAAGGGCCGCCCCGAGGGTCTCCGTCTCCCCGAGGTCCATCACGTGCACCGGGCGGCCGGTCACTTCGCAGATTATCTCACAGAGCGTCTCGCTTCTTGACCCGCCTCCCGATGCCCGGAGTTCAGGCACGGAGAAACCAATGGACTCAAGGAGCGAGATGTTCTGCCTGAGCGCGTAAGCAACCCCCTCGTACACGGACCGCGCGAGGTCTGCACAGGTCGAGGACAGGCTCATTCCGATGAAAGCGCCCCGAGCGTTTTCGTCCCATACGGGCGTGCGCTCTCCCGCGATGTATGGGAGGAAAACGACGCCGCCCGCCCCCGGGTGGGACTCTTTCGCAAGTGCTTCAAGGTCCTCGAAAGAACCATTGCCGTCCTGGAACACAATCTCCTTGAACCACCGGATCGCAGACCCCGTCCCGTTCATAGCTGCCATGCTCAGCCAGGTGCCGGGGAAAGGTCCGGGGCAGTTTACAAAGCGATCGTCGAACGAGGGCCGGTCAACAGTGGCACAAAGCCGGCCGACCGTTCCAAGTATGAGCACCGTTCGTCCGGGGTGGGCGCCTCCCGCGCCGAGAACCGCCGCGACTGTATCCATGGAACCCGCAACCACCGGAATCCCTTTCACAAGGCCACACTCGTCTGCTGCGTCTCCCTTCACCGAGCCCACAATCTCGGTGTGGCCCGCCAATCTCGGTAGCATGTGAGATGTGACGCCCGCCGCGGTTTGGAGGGAATCATCCCAGCAGCCCTTCCTGATGTCGAACAGCAGCGTCGTTGACGCCCTCGAGACACTCATGATTACTCCCCCGGTCAGTCGCCAGACGATGTAACCGGCGGGATCCATGAACCTTATGGCACCGGCCCGACCATTCTCCGTGTTCCGCAGCAGCCACAACATGGAGGGCAGCGAAAACGCGCCGGAAGCAATCCTGTTTCCTGTGACCTCAAAGGCGGCTCGCTCGCCCACGACTTCGCGGATGAACCGGACCTCGTCGGCACTCCGTCCGTCCATCTGCATTATCGCATTCCCCAGGGGGGCACCGGATGGATCTACCGCGACGGTGGCGTTGGTGCCACTTACCCCTATAGCGATGATATCAGCGGGCCTGGCGCCCGCCGCATCCAG
>JBFMGS010000140.1:0-1236 GCA_040752635.1 Bacillota bacterium | reverse complement strand
ACTCCCGGCGGGATAGATAGGACATTTCCCCGTTCCACAGCGGCCTTTGGGACTTTGAGGAATCCTGCGAAGCCCCCGTCTATCTCGTACCCTATCGTAACCCTGTTAACGCATATATTGGGGCGACCCGCGAGACACACGTGGCAATGACCGCAGGCGATCATCGGGTACACCGTCACCCTGTCGCCAGGGCGGAACCCCTGCACCCCATCGCCCACCTCCACGATCTCGCCTGCGAACTCGTGGCCGAGGATCCTCGGGGTGGGCACGCGCTTCGTGCCGGAGAGTATCCTTACGTCAGTTCCGCATACCGCTGCGTACTTGACGGCGACGAGGATCTCTCCTTCTTCAACGCTGGGGACCGCGCGTCGGGTAATCTCCGCATCACCTGGTCCCCGAAAAACCAGGGCCTCCATGTCCGACGTCGTCGTCGTCATGCTCCGCCCTCCCTCCTGAAAAGGGAACGCCGCTCATCCTCGCAAAGCGCCCGTCCGGTGCCGCCCAAGGTGATATGTATTCTCGCATTCGCCTCGATATCCTCTACGATATTCAGGGCGGAGTCCAGGTCCCTTCCCACCCCTAAGGTCCCGTGGTTCCGCAGGAGCACAGCGTCGTGGGACCGAAGAAACCCCGCCACCTCCTTCGCAAGTTCGGAGGAGCCCGGGCGGAGGTACGGCACCACCAGGAGCCTTCCTATCCTGGCAGCGTAGCCCGGGGTGTAGGCTGGCATCGCATCTTCTCCATCCACAAGGTCCTTGAGACATGAGAGGCTTACTGCACAGGGTGAGTGGACGTGTACCACGGCCCGCACGTCATCCCTTGAACGGTACGCCGCAAGGTGCATCGTCGCCTCCTTTGAAGGCTTCCCTTCGCCTATCACCCGTCCGGATGCAATGTCTATCTCGACTATCTCTTCGGGTCGCAGGTTCCTCAAAGACCTTCCCGTGGGGGTTATAAGCGCCGTGCCCTCGCACCTTACGCTCACGTTTCCCCCGGATGAGGACACAAGGCCCGTCGCATACATCGTCTTACAGTATTCAACCAGCTCCGATTTCATCCCGTCCATCATGTGTCACCCCAAACTTAATCCATGTACATACCGCCGTTTACGTCGATGGTTGCCCCAGTCACAAACGAGGCCTCCTCTGACGCGAGATAAACGACGACACCCGCCACCTCGTCCACGTGACCGAGTCTACCTGCGGGAATGAGCGAGAGATGCCGATCGAGCAGCTC
>JBFMGS010000139.1:0-2879 GCA_040752635.1 Bacillota bacterium | reverse complement strand
AAGGTAACGGCTGCTCCCATACGGGCAATCGCGCGGATGAACCCCAGGCGCGTTGGGTTCGCACATACGCGCATCGCGGTGACGCTCGATCCCGGGAGCACCGCGGCGGCTGCAAGAAAGAAGGCGGCAGATGAAGGATCGCCCGGGATCTGGAGCTTGAAAGGCCGGGGCACCTGTCTGCCCTCTATTGAGATCTCCACGGGGGAAATCCCTGGGGGGCCATCCATGTGCAGGGGTTCTATTCCTGCTCGCAAGGGCTCTGCTGCAGGGTCGCTACGGCCGGAACCACAGACACATCCCGTTGCTTCTCCTTCCACCAGCCAGGCGCCTCCCACCTGCTTGCCGCGGGGCGCTCCCCCCTGGATATCGACTCCCACGAACCTGAGCATGCGTTCGGTATGGTCACGGGATGGTGCGGGCTCGACTACAACAGTCGCGCCTTCTGCGTATAGACCTGCGAGCAGGATGCACGATTTCACCTGGGCGCTCGCTACAGGGAGAACGTGACGGCAGGCCCGCAGCGGTTCTCTTCCGGCACCCCTGATTACGAGCGGTGCCAGCGTCCCATCCGCCCGGCCGTCAACCTTTGCCCCCATGGCCCGCAGCGGTTGCGTTATCCTCCCCATGGGCCGCCTGCGGAGGGACTGGTCGCCGGTCAGGATGAAAAGACCGCTTTGCCCGGCAAGGAGCCCGCTGAGGAGCCTGATGGACGTTCCGGAGTTGCCTGCGTCCAAGACGTCCTCGGGCTCGCGCAAACCCCGCAGGCCGCGTCCGGAGACAACGAGAGTATCGCCATCCTTATGTAAGCCGACCCCGAGCGCTCTCAGGCATCTCGCCGTGGAAGCGCAGTCCTCGCTGTCGGGGTAGCCGGAGATGAACGACTGACCCTCGCATATAGCAGCGAGCATGGCAGCCCGATGAGATATGGACTTGTCTCCGGGCGGCCGAAAGCTGCCGCGGACCACGGCGCCGCCGCTGACGTGTAGTTCCAGGCCCCGCTTCTGACAGGTGCCATCCTGTCCTTCCTGCGGCACGAGCCTCAGTGCATCGGACTTAGCCACGCGTTTACACCACCTTTTTCAGACGTGCCCCTTTCAGACGCTCTTGTACGCTCCTTCAGATCCAGCCAGATCTGTCGATGTGCGCGCGCCCGAGAGAGGAACGTCTCCACCTCCCCGAAGCTTGCCGGACTTGTGCCCGAGAGGACAGCTTCAATCTGCCGGCGGATACGGTCCATCTCCACCTGGAACTCGTCCAACGCATCGAGGACACGCGCACAGTTTGCAGTCAGCATCCCCGCGCCCATCTCAGGACTGCCGGACGCGACCCGCGTTGTATCGCGGAACCCGCTCGCCGCCATGTCCCATATCGAGGGGAAGGCTTCCGCGCGCCTCCCGACGACGTTGGCCACGCACGCGGCGACGACGAGCGGAAGGTGGCTTGTCGCTGCGACCATCGCATCGTGGTCGTGAGGATCCATGATTTGAGCGATGGCTCCTGCTGCCTTGCAGGCCTCTGTAACCCGGGAGACCGCGTTTGCGCCGGCCCACTCGCCGGGCGTAAGCACATACCGGCACCCTGTGAACAGGCTTGCTGCGGCGTGTTCAATGCCCTGGTGCTCGCTTCCGGCCAAGGGATGCCCGCCGACAAAGGGGATGTCCGGCGCGAAGTGTTGACGAGCATGGGCCATGACGAAGCCTTTCGCACTTCCCACGTCTGTTACGACAGTCCCCGGCGACCCGAACGATCGGCCGCGGCGTTCCCTGAGATGAGACCCAAGCTCCGCGAAAACTGAAGGCATTGCAAGAAGGGGGGTCGCCACAACGGCGAGATCCGCGCCTGCTGCCTCAGCCATCGAGCTTGCGGCATGGTCGATGGCCCCGATCGCCACGGCTCGGTCTAAAGAGGGCTCGTCGGCGTCAAACCCGGTCGCTGTGTAACGCCCTGAAGCACGGAGCGCCAGCCCGAGAGACCCGCCGATGAGCCCGAGCCCTACTATGAAGACCCTGGTCTTTTCGTCACGCATAAGCCTCACCCGCCCTCGTGGCGCCCCCCACGACGGACCCACCGTTGGCGCCACTTCTTCCGGGGATAGCGATTCTACGGCCCACTGCTCTTGCCACCGGCTCTAATTTGCGCATCATATCTTCGAAGAGATCGGGCTTTATCGACTGTGCTCCGTCTGACAGGGCTTGAGCAGGGTTGTCGTGGACCTCCACCATAAGTCCGTCAGCTCCGCACGCAACAGCGGCGAGGGCCATTGGGAGAACCATGTCCGAGCGGCCGGTAGCGTGGCTCGGGTCCACTATGATCGGAAGATGGCTAAGCTTCCGCGCCACCGCTACTGCGGACAGATCCAACGTGTTGCGGGTCGATGTCTCGAAGGTCCTGATCCCACGCTCACACAGGAGCACGTCCTGGTTACCCGCGGAGAGGATATACTCCGCAGCCATCAGCCATTCCTCTATTGAGGACATCATCCCTCTTTTCAAGATGACGGGCTTCGGCTGGCGGCCGACTTCGTGAAGGAGCGCATAGTTATGCATGTTCCTGGACCCTATCTGGAGTGCGTCTGCGTACGCGCCGACAAGTTCCACATCGGAGGGGGACACGACCTCTGTGACTACCGGGAGCCCGGTGAGCTCGCGAGCCTTTGCAAGGATGCGGAGCCCTGGCTCGCCAAGGCCCTGGAACGAATACGGCGAGGTGCGCGGCTTGAAAGCTCCACCGCGCAGGACGGTCGCGCCGGCGCCCGCAACGGCCTCTGCGATTCTCAACATGGAGTCCTCGCTCTCGACAGCGCACGGGCCTGCTATGACCGGTATCTCCTCCCTGCCGAAGAGGGCGCCTCCGATGGCTACAGGCGGGCGAGCGGGCAT
>JBFMGS010000138.1:0-2942 GCA_040752635.1 Bacillota bacterium | reverse complement strand
GCCCAGTTCACCAGCCCGGCGTGGCATTTGAACACGTGGAGGTTTCCCAACCGGGCCGCCTGCCTGCCTGCATCGGCATAGGAGTTGGAACACCTTGTGCGACCCTCAGGGGAAGACCTTACGAGGCGACAGACCGCGCAGTTCTCCCAGGCCCTGGGCATCAGGACAGGCTCGCCGGAGGTGTCTATCACAACCGCAACGAGCCCCGTGGCTTCCCTGAAGGAGCGAATGATGCGCCCGAGAATCCCCTCATTGATCATGTCTTCCAGGCTCTTCATGGATGCGTCCCTTCTGTGCTGTCAGCCCCATGCCGGTGTGTGACGGGATCGGAACTTTGTGACCCTAAAGGTAAGCTTGTTGTCGTCAAGAGAGATAACAGCATCTACCTGTCCGTAGCCGGAGTCCATGGAACAAACGAGGTAGACTGCGGCAGAGGAACTGTCGATCAAATCGTATCATGGGAAAGGCGATAGTGGAAGGCCCGTGTCCGCAAGGCGTCCCGGTCAACCACGGCCCATCTCGAGCTCAATCCTGTAGCCTGCAAGGTCTATCGGGACTATGGGGAGATCCTTCGGCTCAGTCACCCAAAACGAGGGGCTTCTACCAGGGCCGGGAACAGTGACCTCGTAGTGGGGGACGTTCTCGTGCACCGTGAAGAAACTTAGGCTCGGGTCGTTGAAAGGTATTTCCAATGCTACCAGGTCGCCATCTGAAAGAGTGCCGGCCCGGACTCTTTCTTCGAACGCTTGACGCCTGTGCAGCCCGAATACCCAGACAAGTGGTTTGGTCTGACCGCCCGGGTTTACGAGAATGACATCCTCTTTGTCCGGGTGATAACTGAGCCGGGATTGCACGAGGTGCGTATTAACGAAGACCAGCTTGTGGCCGCCGTACTTGAGATCCGTGCTATACATCGTCTGGACTCGGATGTCACCCTCGGCGATGTCCGTCAGGTCTTCGGGAGGCAGAAGACGTGTGATGAGGCCCAGTTGCTCCAGCTTGCCCATATCTTCCGCACAGGCCTTCTTGACCGTTAGCCTTAGAACTTCCACTGTGATTCCTCCAATCCACAAGATATGAGCGGGTTCTCTTCCGGCGCGCGCCGGGCATGCGGGTCAGCGCCCGGCGTTCAGAGGGCCCGCTCCTTCTGCGACTTCCACCACGAACGCGCGCGGCACGTGTGAAAACGCCGAATCGCCGAATTCATGCTTATCTTTAGCCCTGTGCTGGCCTTGCGGGATGACCTCCGCCAAGAACTGCGACACGCTCTCCTCTCTTACGAGGTTGACGGTACACCCGCCAAACCCCGCTCCCGTCATACGCGCCCCGAGCACCCCCGGGATCGTGCGAGCCCTCTCTACCATCGTGTCCAGGGCTTCGCAACTGACCTCATACAGGTCACGGAGGCTCTCATGGGACTCGTTCATAAGGGCTCCGAACTCTTCCGCCCGCCCGTTCCTCAAAGCGTCCACGCCTTTCAGCACGCGTTCGTTCTCCCCTATGACATGGGCGCACCTCTTAGCTATAACGGGCGGCAGCTTCTCCTTTATGTCTTCGAACTCCGCACGGGATACATCCCTCAGAGTCTGGATGCCACGGCTCGTTCCGTGGTCGGGCGCGGCGCCAACCCCCGGTTCCGGGTGTGGCGCGAGCCCTGCTCGTTCCTCAAGGATCTCTCCAATAAGCCTCACTCCGGCCTCGCATTCCTCCCTTCGGCGGTTATACTCTGATTGGAGGAGCCCGCGCCGCACCCCCGTATCGCACATCACGAGCTTCAGCCCCTTGAGGGGCAGGGGCACCAACTCATACGCGCCGGTTCGGCAATCGAGGAACAGGGCGGAACCCACTTGCCCTAGCAGGGAAATCATCTGGTCCATGATCCCGCACTTCACGCCCACGAAGTCGTTCTCCGCCTCCTGGCAGAGCCTCGCGAGTTCTACGGGAGAGGGCGATTCTCCGGCTGAAGCTCTCCGCACCTCGATGCCGGATGCTCCGAGCAATGCAAGGGCTGAAGCCACCTCCAGCGCGGCTGATGAGCTCAAACCCGCTCCTTCCGGCACATCCCCCTTTACCACCGCGTCCATGCCACGGAGCGTACCGCCGTATCTTCCAATGATGTCGTGTTTCAGGAGGACGGACGCCACACCGCGGAAGTAATTGCTCCACTTATGCTCGGTGTCGTAATCTATCCTGTCGAGCGAAAACCCGACGACTTCGTCGTAGTCAGCCGAATACAGCCTCACGAGCCTGTCTTGCCGGGGGCGAAACCCGATGACAACATCTAGATCGATGGCGCAGGGGAACACGAAGCCCTCGCTGTAGTCTGTGTGTTCGCCCAGCAGGTTTACTCTGCCCGGCGCTCTCACGAATCTCAATCCGTCGTCTTCTGCTATGCTCCCTATACCGAACGTATTTCCGAAAGCCAGCTCTACTCCGGTAGTACTGACTGCCACTGGTGGCGCCCTCCCATCCTGGTCTGCTCTAGCTCATATCCCGTCCTTCACCGGGGATGTGGCCCGAATCCAAACGCACCATGCAAACGCCGGGTCCCAGCCGGCGGCCAGCGATCAGCCGCCCCCCACCAGCTTCCTCGCCCGGTTTACGATTTCCCCCGTTTCCAGCATCTCCTCGAGGACCAGCGCGGCTGCACCGATACTGCTGGCGTCCTCTCCCAACGCCGAAGGTACGATCTCGGGAAGGTTCACCATGGTAGTAAACGCGCGTTTTCTGACCGTCCTTCTCACTTCCTCGAACAGAAGCTCACCGGCGCGGGAGACGCCGCCGCCGATGACCACCATCTCGGGGCTGAAAAGGTTCACGGCGTTAGCTATCCCGATCCCAAGGTATCTTCCGGCTTCCAGGATCAGTCTCTTCGCAAGAACATCGCCCTCCTGCGCGGCCGTTGAGACTACCTCAGCAGTGATGTTCTCGACCCTTCCGCC
>JBFMGS010000137.1:0-2953 GCA_040752635.1 Bacillota bacterium | reverse complement strand
GCAGGCGCGCGATGCGAAATCCATGGATGCCGCTGATGACGAGATAACGTCGGTTCTGGCCGCCCGCCTGGGTAGCACCGATGCCTTCACTGTGAGAAACCAAGCCGATGTCTTGGGCGCTGCCCAGGGCGTTACTCGGGTGTTTACTCTCCTCCTCGCAGGCATCGCCAGCGTCTCTCTTCTTGTCGGCGGGATCGGCGTCATGAATATAATGCTGGTTTCGGTAACCGAACGGACCAGGGAGATCGGCATACGAAAGGCGGTGGGCGCGAGAACGATAGATATCCTGCTCCAATTCCTCATTGAGTCGGTCGTGCTAAGCCTCGTCGGCGGCGCGATCGGGGTTATCGTCGGGATCCTCGGTTCGAGGATTGCGGCCCGGGTCGCAGGGTGGCCCGCCGCGGTGTCCATAGGCTCTGTACTGCTCCCATTCTGTTTTTCCCTGGCTGTCGGGCTCTTCTTTGGCATATATCCGGCAAGTAGAGCGGGGCGCCTGAATCCTGTAGAGGCCCTGCGATACGAGTGAAAGGGGGAAGTTGAGATAATGCGTTTGCACGAAAGACTCGGACTCGCGAAGCGGCTGGCCCCTGGGTTGTTGCTGTGCGCCGTAGTCCTGGTAGCAGGTCCGCCGTCAAGGGCCGCGACAGGGGATGAGAACAGTGGTTTCCTGCTCGCCCAGGCCGGAGCGGGTAGCCAGTCGCCAGGCAGCGGCCAGTGGGGGGGCAGGGTGTCAGCCGAGCAAGACCTGGCCTGGCTCCTGGCGGGAATCATGGATATGGAACGCGATCGAAAACTTGCTCTTACGCGGGATCAAGCAGCCCTCATATGGCCTCTGTTCAATTCCCTGGTCGAGAAGGGTCTCATACGGCTCGAAGTCGATCCGGCCCAGTTCGAGGCGGCAGTGCGTCCTGCTTGGCAGGGTCAGGCAGGCCAGGAGCCCGTGCGGAGAGATGACGCCAGGATGCAGGAGATTCGCAAGCAACGCGAGGCCCGGGAGCAGGCGATCCATCAGGCCATCGAGCAGATGGAGAAGGTCCTTTCCCCGAAGCAGGTCGCGTACGTGGATAACTTCGATTTCGACCCCGAAAAGTACGGCTTCGTTCCACGAGCGGGCGGGGTGCGTCCGCCGGCCGGGCAGGGCGCTAGTCAAGGCGCCGCGCCCAGTCAACAAGAGATAAAGCGGATCATGGAAGAAGCAAAGGCGAACGCCCAGAAACTGGCGGACTTCTACAAGAGCTTTCAAGCCTTCATTAAGAAGAAAGCGGGCATCAAGCCGTAGTCTTGCAACGGACTGTCTTGGCGGCCGGGCAACCCGGCAAACGGGCTGCGCCATACACGTCAGGCGTGGGACGCCGTTCGTGCGTCTTTGCTCAGGCAGCAAGGGCTCGATAATCAGCAAAGAGGGTCAGAATGACCTCAGGAGCGACATTGCCCGAACCGGGGCCAGCAAGGCCGAGAAGGACGGACTTCGACGTGCGCTGAGCGGAACCATCCGTGGTGCGCAGGCCGCGGGATGATGAAGAACGGACATAATCGCCAGGCAGGTTAGCACGATGGGTGTGCGTCCTTCAGATAGTCGGCAATGCCGTCGGCGATGGCCCTTGCTGCCTTCGTCTGAAACTCCTCTTGCCCCAGCAACTTTTCCTCTTTCTCATTCGAGATGAAAGCGAGTTCAATCAGCGCAGCAGGCATCTCGGTGTGGCGTAGCACGTAGAAGCCCGCACTTTTCACGCCCCTGTTGAAGAGGCCTGTCGCTTTGTAGAGGCGCTGGTTTATGGCCGCGGCCAGCTTGTTTCCGGGATCGCTGCCCGTGTAGTGGTAGGCCTCGGTGCCATGTGCGTTTGCATCGCCAGCAGAGTTACAGTGCACCGAGATAAAGGCCGCAGCCCCGGCAATGTTGGCCTGGGTTACGCGTTTCTTGAGGGGAACGGATACGTCCTTTGCCCTCGTGAAGATGGGCGAGACATTCTCCCGCCGCAACTCCTCTCCAATCTTGATGGCCACAGCGAGGTTGACGTCGGCCTCGCGGGTGCCAAGCTGGCCTACAGCGCCCGAGTCTTTCCCCCCGCGCTAGTGGCCAGGGTCAAGACACACGACTGTCTTCGCCCTGCGCACTCAGCATCACCTCCTCATGTCCGTTCCGGTCCCGGTCCCCGTCCCCGTCTCTGTTTTTCACTGTTAGCCTATGCAGGCGAGATGCCGTCGGTGACGCGGCGCGGCGAGACGCGGCGCCCGCACGCCCGGGCCATACTTGCCGCCTCGGCGTGCGGGGTCCGGATTCACCGCGTGGGCTTCGGGCTTGCTCCTGGTGACGCAGCGGAACCATCTCACGTAGATTATAGGGAAGCGGTGTAACGCCAGGCAGGCTCGCAGACTCCGGGTGAATCTGCAACTTGCGGGAACAGGTTGAGGCAACAGGTCGCTTCGGGCGGACAGACGCCCGGGCTCCGGGCGACTCTCGCGTTGTACGAGTTGTACGACGGGTCTCGGGCGAAAGGCGCAAGCGCCGTGTGCCTCAGGGTGTCAGAGTGCGCAGGAAAGGCCAGCGGACGGGAGGTGAGTGATGGTGGGCTACGACCTCAACTTGATCGACTGGGGCCTTGTCCCGGTTACGATGGTCATCGTGCAGTACTTGAAGAAACATGTTAGAGAGAGGTGGGTCCCTCTGCTGCCGTTTCCGGTCAGCGCGGTCCTGGTCGGCCTCGCGGTTATCGCTGCCGCAGATGGATGGCCGGGGTGGGGGGTGTTCCTTGCAAGGACTGCGGTTGAGACCCTGAAGGTGGCCTTTGCCGCTATGGGCCTGTTCAAGATCTACTGGACCACTATCCTTGGAAAGTAAGCAGGGAGCTGCGGGAGCAGGCGCAGGCGGAACTCAGCGCAAATCAGCGCAACTCAGCGGAGCCCGGCGCAAGCCAGAGCCCCGCGAAGGCCGGAGCCCGGCGGAACCCGGAGC
>JBFMGS010000136.1:0-3076 GCA_040752635.1 Bacillota bacterium | reverse complement strand
CTTACGGCCGCAGCCTTTCCGCAAGCCCGGAGTAGCGCCGATGCTGCGTGCTGTTCTTGACCGCGATTGCGAGGGCCTTGGCTGTGCCGACGAGCACGACCAAGCGCTTTGCCCGGGTGATGGCGGTGTATAGAAGGTTTCTCTGGAGCATGACGAAGTGCTGGGTGGTGATGGGCATCACGACGACAGGGTATTCGCTGCCCTGGCTCTTGTGGACGGAGACCGCATAGGAAAGCACAAGCTCGTCGAGTTCATGCTGCTCGTATGTGACGCGCCGCAGCCCGTCAGGCTCTACGTACGCTACCACGACCTCCTGGTCCTCGGGGTCCACCCTTACAACGCGGCCGATGTCCCCGTTGAACACCATCTTGTCGTAGTTATTGCGTATCTGCATGACTTTGTCCCCTTCGCGCAGGGTGAGGCTCCCGAGCCTCATCTCCTGCTTGCCGGGGGCCGGGGGGTTCAGCGCATCGCGCAGCACGACGTTGAGGTTCTCGACCCCGGTGACCGTGCGCCTCATCGGGGCCATGACCTGGATGTCGTCTATCGGGTCGCATTTCACATAGGCAGGAAGGCGCCTTGTCACGAGGTCTTTCACGAGACCCGCAATCTTGTCGGGGTCCTCCTCATTTATAAAGAAGAAATCGGCCTTCGCCCCCTCGGTGAGGCTCCTGTTGAGGACGGGCATCTCGCCCCTATTGACCCGGTGGGCGTTCGTGACGATCATGCTCATCCTGGCCTGCCTGAATACCTCGGTGAGCCTCACCACCTCGACCGAGCCCGAGCCGATGATGTCGCGGAGGACCGACCCTGGCCCCACGGACGGCAACTGGTCCACGTCACCCACAAGCACCAGCCTGGCGCCGGGGCGCACCGCTGCAAGGAAGTAACTCATAAGTAGGATGTCGATCATCGAGGTCTCGTCGAGGATGATCACGTCCGCTTCGATGGGCGCCCCCTCATTACGCTCGAACGACATCTGGCCCCGGCCAAAGCTCACCCCGAGCAGGCGGTGGATGGTTTTGGCCTCGCGCCCCGTGGTCTCGGACAATCTCTTCGCAGCCCTGCCCGTAGGAGCCGCAAGGGCGACCCGAAGCCCTCCTGCCTCGAAGACGCGCAGCATCGTCCGCACAGTCGTGGTCTTGCCGGTGCCCGGCCCGCCCGTGAGGACGAGGATTCCGTGGCGAGTGGCCTTCTCCACTGCCCGGCGCTGCTCGGCGCTGAGCTGCACGCCGTCACGGCGCGCAAGCTCGGATAGAAGCGGCGCGAGATCCCCCGACAGCGGCCGCGGCGGCCGAGCCGCCAGGGCAGCAAGCTTCTCCGCGACGCTCGTTTCGGCACGGTAGAGGTAAGCAAGGTAAACCGCCGCCTCGCCCTGCACGCTTTCGCGGATGACCGCCCCGCGCTGCTCCAGCGCCACTAGCCCGTTTGCCACAAGCTCCGGTGGGACCTCGAGGACTTTCGCGGCCTCGTCCAGGAGCGCTTGTTCAGGATAGTAAACGTGGCCATCCGAAGCAAGCTCGTTGAGGACGTACACGATGCCCGAAGCGATCCGCTCCGTGGAGGTGGGCTCTATACCAAGCTGGGATGCGATGCGATCCGCCGTCTTGAACCCCACGCCGTGGATGTCGTCGGCGAGGCGATACGGGTTCTCGCGGACCGCCTGAATTGAGGCATCGCCGTAGCGCCGGAATATCTTGATGGCGAGCGTGGGGCTCACGCCGTGGTCCGCGAGGAACATCATGACCTTGCGGATCTCTTTCTGCTCCTGGAAGGCTCGGGCGATGACAGCCGACTTCTTGGGTCCTACGCCCTCAACCTCCGTCAGCCTCTCGGGTTCGCGCTCGATGACATCGAGAGTGTCAAGGCCGAAGTGCGAGACCAGCTTCTTCGCAGTCACGGGACCTATACCCTTGATGAGGCCTGATCCCAGGTACTTCTCGATACCCCTCAGCGTTGCAGGCACCACTGTCTCGTATCTCTCGACCTTGAACTGGCGCCCGTATTCGGGGTGGTCCACCCAGTCGCCTTCCAGGCGCAGGGTCTCGCCAACGCTGATGAAGGCGAACGTGCCGACCACCGTGACAGGGCCACGCCCTCCGGAGAAAGGGCTGCGCCCTCCGCAGGTGAGCCTCGCCACGGTGTAGAAGCTGTCCTCGTTGCGGTAAGTGATCCGCTCTACAGTCCCCTCAATGGAGGGCATGTCCCATCCTCCAGGCGAATTGAGGCAGCGCTCGCTTCCTCATTTTAACACGGCGCGCGAGCCGAGTAAACGCCCCGAACCGCACCGCCTCCGCCGCACCGCAGCGCCTCACGGGGCGGACGCACTGCCGTTAGGGTTCCCGTTAGAGGGGGCTTCACCCGTGGCGCCGCCAGCCCCCGACGGGTTCACCGGCGCGGGGGCAGCGCCGCCTCCTAGCCCCTGACCAGCAGTCCCGGTAGCCGGGGTTGTGCCCCCGGATTCCTGCTTAGTCCCTCCCGCAGGTTTCCCCTTACTTGCAGGCAGCACGTCCGACAGTCCAACAAGGTCGTATCCGAGCGTGATAAGCTCTTCGATAAGGGCAGGCAGGGCGCGAGAGGTTTGGTCCCTGACGTGAAGGAGCACGATCGCGCCGTCCTTCGCGGCCGAGGTCACGCGCTTCACGATGGACTCCTCCCCGGGGGTACGCCAGTCTTCGGGGCTGAGGGTCCAGAGCACCATAACGGCGCCTTCTTCCTTCGCAAGGCGGCGGACATCCTCGTTATAACTACCGTACGGCGGACGAAACCACTGGGGCGTCACGTTTATGGCTGCCTTGATAGCATCCTGCGTCCTGGATATCTCGCGCCGGATCTCGTCCAAAGACAAGGTTGTCAGCCTGAAATGCGAGAAGCTGTGGTTTCCGATCTCGTGCCCGGCGGAGGCGACCTGGCGCGCGAGGTCAGGGTACTTCTGAACGCGCCACCCGATGAAGAAGAACGTAGCCTTCACGCGGTATGCCGCGAGGGTCTTGAGGATCTTCGGGGTATACTCGGGATCCGGCCCGTCGTCGAACGTGAGGGCGATCCTCCCTCGAACCACCCGCTCACCGGGGGG
>JBFMGS010000135.1:0-3084 GCA_040752635.1 Bacillota bacterium | reverse complement strand
GGGAGAGGAAAGCGCGTGGAAAGGGAGATGGAACGGGAATACGACGTGTCGAGGGAGGCCGGCAAGCGGGAGCTTATCCTCGCGGCAGCCCAGGAAGTGTTTGCAAGGAGGGGGTTCCATCAGGCGACCGTCGAGGAAGTAGCAGAGGTCGCTGGCGTCGGAAAGGGCACGGTCTACCTCTACTTTACCAGCAAGAAAGAGCTTCTTGTTGCTCTCGTCGAGGAACGGCTCAAGGACATGAAGCGAGCTCTTGAAGGGCGCCTTGAAGCCGTCTGGAGTGCCACGGACAAACTGCGCGAAGTCATCACCTTGCACTTCGAGGTGTTCAGCCGCTCCCGGGACTTCCTCACGGTTGTATCGGGCGACTTTGGCGATCTCGGCCGCGAGCTTGATGAGCGAACCAAGGAGGCCCGGCGCGGGTTTCTCGACGTGGTAGAGGCCGTCATCCGCGAGGGCGTCCGAAGCCGCGAGTTTCGCGACATAGACCCGCGGATCGCCACATATGCCATTGAGGGGATAATCAGCCTCGTGGCCTTTGGGTGGCTGATAAGATATAACGAACCTCTCACGGAGGAGCACGTCTCCCAGATCATCGACCTTTGCCTTCACGGCGTTACCAGGAGTGTCAGCGCGTAGGCCGTCCCGGGGAGGTGTGCAGTTGTGGAGAACATAGCCAGGGCTTTGGTAAAGCATCCAGGCATCGTTGCGGCTACGCTGGGCGTAGTGACCGTCTTGTTCGCCCTCTACCTGCCTGGCACAGAGTTGCGGACAGACACTGCCTCGCTTGCTCCGAAGGACGACCCGGTGATTAAGGAACTGGAGGAAACCATACAGGACTTCGGCTCACAGGAGATCTTGATGGTGGCCGTGAAGGGAAACGTGTTTACCCCCGAGAAGCTCGCGAAAGTGCGCCGTCTTGCCGACAGGATCTCTCGTGTCGCAGGGGTGGAGAAGGTCCTTACGCCGCTCGACGTCGATGTGATTCGCGGAGATGAGTTCGGGATACAGATTTCGCCGGTCATCGACCGCGTGCCCACAACTCGTGACGAGGTGGCGGCGTTTCGCGAGGCGCTCGCGGAGAGCCGGCAGGGTTCGGCCTTGGTTACGGATGACGGCGAAGCCATGGCCATCCTCATAACGCTTGAGCCGGACATAGTGGCCACGACAAGAGCGCAGACCCTGGCGGGAGAGGTCGAGGCTCTCGCCCGGCAGGAGGAGGGTCCTGACGACGAGATCTACATAGTCGGCGAGGCATACATGGGTTATTGCGCCTCGCAAAACATGAGACGCGACCTGAGAATCCTCCTGCCCCTCGCGCTGCTGGTTGTAATCGGGGCGCTTTACCTCAGTTTCGGCAGCGCATTCGACGTGGCCGCGCTGATTGCAGGCATCGTGATGAGCCTTGTATGGACAGTCGGGCTCATGAACGCCCTCGGGTACGACATCACCATAGTGTCGATGATCCTGCCCATAATTCTCGTTTCCATGGGTAGCGCCGCAGGCATCCATATTCTTAACCGGTTCCACGAAGAAGTCCGCTCCTCCAGGTCCACCGCAGACGCAGTCGTCAAGGTGGTCCTGGAGCTAACAAGCCCCATATCCATGACTTCCCTTACAACCGCGGTGGGGTTTGCGTCCTTCGTCACATCGTTCATCCCTCCTGTCAGGGAGTTTGGAGCCTTTGCGGCGGCGGGCATCATGCTCAACATGGTGATCTCGCTCACGTGGATCCCGGCCATCCTTGTCATCCGAGGAAAGCGGCATGGTGAAAAGGCCGTTTCGGCGGGCACGGATGCCGGCACGTCTACCAGCATGAATGCCCGCGATTTACGGGTTGGCATACCCCCACTGCGAGATCGTTCCCTCCTCCGGCTGTTGCTTGACGCCTCGGGCCGCTACACGGCATCACATCCCTGGGCCGTCATTGGCGCGGCGATCGTGGTAACCCTGGTATTCGCCCTCGGCATTCCAGGTCTTGCGGTGGAGACCAACATCAAGCAGTACTTCAGGCAGGATAGCCCGGTAGTCAGGGGGACCAGGTTGGTTGAAGAGTACTTCGGCGGCACGCTCCGCCTCTCCGTGCTTGTGGACACCGGGGAGGAAAACGGGATCAAAAGCCCGGCGGTGCTCAGAAAGATGGTGGAACTGGAGGACAAGATGGGTTCGGTGGACAACGTGAGCGGTCTTAACTCGGTCGCAGGGCTGGTCCGTCAGATTAACCGCGCCCTAAACAGCAATGACCAGGATTACTACGTCATCCCGGATACTCCGGAAGCGGTCGCCCAGGAACTGCTCCTCTTCACCATGCAGGGCGGAAGCGGCCTCGATTCCATGGTGAGCTATGACTTTCGAAAAGCGCTTGTTAGCGCCAGGGTGACTAACGTGCCTACCCCTGCTCTGGGCGATACAATTGCCACGGTGGAAGGGCTTGCCAGTAAAGTGTTTGAGGGGACCGGCATAAGAACCGCGGTCGTGGGCATGCCCAAAGTCATGGTCCGGCTCGTGAACAGGTTCATGGACAGCCAGATCAGGAGCCTGGCCTTTTCTATGGTTGGAGTGTGGGTCGTGGTTTCTCTCATCATGGGTTCGCCGCTGCTGGGCCTCCTGTGTCTTATCGCCCTTTGCATCAGCACAGTAGTGAACTTTGGCTTTATGTCCTTTGCCGGTATACCTCTCGATGTGGTTACGATAATGATATCAGGCATTTGCATCGGAGTAGGCGTCGACTATTCGATTCACCTCTTGAGTCGATACTGCATCGAGCTTCGCGGCGGCAGGAAGAAAAGCGACGCGCTAGCTTGTGCCATCGGCTCGACCGGCCGGGGGGTTTTCTTCAACGCGGCAACCCTCGTATTAGGGTTCGGACTTCTGGTGTTTTCGGGGTTCAGGGCCATTTCGGTCTTTGGAATCCTTGTGGCGGCGACGATGTTCACGAGCGCCCTTGGGGCGTTGGTGGTGCTTCCCGCCGTGTTAAGCCTTGTGAGCGCGGACCTTGTGGCCAGAGCGGGGCTCCAGGGCCGCCGCAAAGGGACAGGGGCGGTGGAAGCAGGCCAGGAACCCAGTCAGCCTGCATAGATGGCAGGC
>JBFMGS010000134.1:0-3184 GCA_040752635.1 Bacillota bacterium | reverse complement strand
GAAGATAACCGCCATTAACCTTATCCTGGAGATCCCAGGTCCACACCCCTGCTGGTCAGATAAGCTGCAAGGGATTCGGTCGTCGGAAAATGTTTCTCTGCCAAGGCAATGTGCTCAGAGATCAGTGACTGGCTATGGCCTGTGATCCTCACCATTGCAGACATCGGCACCCGGTAATACCTCAGAAGCAGCACCCGTTCAAAGGCCTTGAGATATGCGTCTACGGCTTCGGTGGTATGGTATATCCGCCGCGCGATCTCCTGCGTGGTCAACCCCGAAAGGCTCATCTCCACCACGATCTTCTTGTGCGTGAGCGTCCTGCCCATGTCCAGGATCGTGCCGGCAGTGGGCAGTATCACCCCAAACCTCTCCTGGTACGCCTCAAGAAGTCGCCTTATGGTGGACCCATTTGACCCGGTAAGCCACTCTATGTCAGATGACGTGAGCACACCATCCTGCCTCCATGCTTCGGCTGTGATGCGCTCGATCTGTCTCATCCTGACCCGTCTTGCCTCTCCGGGGTGGGAGTAGGTGGCTTTGCTCTCCCCGGGCTCTACCAGTGTCAATATGACCGGCACAAAGAGCTTCGGGTCTGCTCTGCGTGTCTTCCTCACCCCGCGGGCGAGCCACACCACCTGCCCCGGCCTAAGCTCAGAGACCTTCGGCGAACACCACGCCCGAAGACCGGCGATTGTCCTGACCATCGACTCAGCAAGCCCGGGCCTCACACCATAGCCATCTACCAGCGCACCCGTCACCTGGTTCATGACCTCGTCAGGCACGCTGGCATCCTGCCAGGACCTCGGAACCACATTGATCTCATCCGCAGAAAGTGGCTCTTCCGGCAGGAAATCAAAGCCTTTGGGGATCTGCTTGCGAACCGCGTCGCCTCTTCCGAGGGCTTCCCATAGATCGTCATAAGTTGCTCTGGGATCAGCTGCCAGAAGACGCGAGTACTGCTCGTGTTCGTGCTGGCACTTCGACGCCTTTAGCGTCATCCCCTGCTCATGCTTCTTCATGATGTCTCCATCCAATAGCGGCATGGTCACCAGGTTGCCTTTGTGCTCCACGAGGATTTCCCCTGGCTTGACCCGCTTCACTCCACGAGCTGCCTCATGATCCTCGAGCGCCTTGTTGGTGAGTTCCACTGCCTTTTCCGCTAAGACCGATCTCTCCGCAAGCTCGAATCTGTCCTTCAGGTGTGCCATCTGAACTTGTTCCAGGTCACGAGCGGCAAGGGTGCTAAACTTGCTCGAAGCCCCCTTACCCATACTCATCCTCTCTATCACCCCTCTTTTTGTGTCTCCTCTTGGGAGGATGCGCCTGGGCAAACCGGCGGATTTGCGCCAGACGAAACTCATAACCAGGCCCCTTGAACTCCTCATACAGCTTGAGATACTTCTCCACCACCCTGCGCGATAATGCCACCGCCTTGCGCAGAGCCGGAACCGGCATGCCGAACTCCCTCAAGTAGACCACCCGGCTGAAGTCCAGAATGTATCGCTCCACGCTGTCGTAGCTGTGCCCTGTCCTTCTCACAATCTCCGTCTCCGTATATCCGTCCATGTAGAGCCTGATTATCTTCTCGGCATGTGAGAGCGTGGGCCCCATGTCGGCCACAACTCCCCTCGTCGGCAAGACGATGTTCCTGTGAGACACCATGCTGTCCCTGACCGCGTCCACCGAGGCCCCGACCAGGTAAGCAATGTCATGAATCCCCAGGCTCGCTCCCTGCGAATATGCCTGTGTCGCAAACCTCTCAATCCTCTTCCACTTCAAAGCCGCCGGGCTATCACGATCCATTGTCACCCAGTCATCCGGTGTCAGATAATCTAAAACCACCGCCTGGAGCCTCGTCTGGTCAAGACTCTTCCCCGGGACCTCATCGCTCCCACAGGCTATATACACGATCTGCCCGGATGACCTCCTGGCTTGTCCATACTCAATCGCCACTTCCCGCAGAAACTCCGTGAACTCCTCGGCTGAAGCCGCAGTATAACCATGCCGCTCCGCAAGAAGCCTCCTGAAACCTGCCGGAGAGGAGAAAAGATCCTTCGCTTCCCATTCCCAGACGACTTCCGGCTTCAGAATGCCGTCCTGTCTTCCATCCCTCTTGAGGCGTTTCCACATCTCAAGCCATCCGGAGACCACCGGCTCCGGTTCCCCCTTTGCCCTGGCTATCTCCGTAACTGAGCTTGTCTCGAGCGTGACCACTCTCCTGAAGCCATTCCACCAGCGCCTCCACTGGTTACTTCCAATGGCAAGGCTCCTCTGTATCGCCTGTGGGCTCTCCCCGTTAAGATGCCGTTCAACCGCAAGCAGCGCACGCAGACCCCTGAATTTCGCCCGGGTCTCCTTGCTCATCCCCGCAAGAGGCAGGGTGGCTCCCTGGTCAATCAGAGTTGCAAGCCTCGCTCGGATCGCCTTCGCCGTCAGGGGAAAGAGCACACAAAGCCTCTGCCCGTCCAAAAGACACCCCTGGTAATAGGCTTCCTCGATCACCCTTGCCATCCTCGATATCTGCATCACCTGGGCGCCATGCTCGGAAAGCACATTCGCATCGTCATCAGAGATGACTGTGAGCCTTACCAGCCTCTCCTCCTGGTCTTCGCGCTTCCGCCTGAAATGAGCCCCTTTTGCCAAAACCGCCGGGAACTCTATCTCCCCAAGCTTGCGCAGCCCGAGATAGCGCTCGAGATACTCCATGCAATCTAAGGCTATCAGGGCCGCCTCCTCAGGCGAAACCTCGCGGCGAGCCCTGATTTCGCTTGCAAGATACTCGGAAAGCGACTTCGCCATCACAGAACTCGCTTCAGTCTGAACCCTCTGGCGAAAGAATCTAGTCCGGCCCATAACCCTTCACCGCCACCATGGTTATGTGCAAGTATTACGCCAAAGCTCTCCTCGCTCCCTTCTCTGTACCGATACCGGCCCCCGGGCTGTGCACATGACGCCCCCGTGGCTCTCGGACAGCGCTCCGTCTCCCTTCGCGTAGCCCGCATATCGATAAGCCCCGGCCGCTGCTACTGCATGGGCTTCTCAAAGAGCGTCGCACTACGTACCAGAGGGGAGAGCCTCCGCCGCGACTCCCTCTCCAACCTCTATACCAACTCTGCGTGAGACCTCCCTGACTGTGACTGTCCCCTCTCTTGCCACCCGTGAGGGTTATTGGCGGTTGTTGGAG
>JBFMGS010000133.1:0-3231 GCA_040752635.1 Bacillota bacterium | reverse complement strand
TCTGGCCGATACCGCTCGTGGGCATGATGCTTTTGACCCCCCAGATGAGCGAGATCAAGGACATCGCCCGGGGGCTCATAAGCATGCCTGACTGGTGGCCTCTCATCAGGCCCGATATCGCCGTACCGGAAGGCCACGAACTCCTTTTCGCGATGTTCGCTCTCCCGGCTGCGCTCGGGTACGGAGATTTCGCGATTGCCAGGACTCCGAGAGATAGAAGCGCCCGGACCGCGTACACCTTGATGGTGTTCAGCGTGGTTTTGCTCGCCCTGGCGCTGGGCTCGTCGGTCTACCCGTGGATGCGCTGGCTTGCCGCCGTCTTCTCACCCATCGGGCACGAGCTCGTGATAGCCTTCGGCAGGCATGCCGAAACCAGGGCCAGGGCGCTTTATGTGCCCGACTCCCGGGGTCTGAAGGTGCTTGACGTCGTCCCCAGGTCTCCCGCTGCGCGGGCCGGTTTTCGCAGCGGGGACATCATCACATCCATAAACGGCCAGCCTGTAAGGACTTCGTCTGACTTCCTGGACGCAATGACCGGGCCGCCTCCGTGGTTCTACATAGAGGGTGAGCGGGACGCCGGCCCGGAAGGCGGGTCAGTCCGCTTCGTACGGTCCATATCCGGCGAGGTGGAGAGGCTCGGCATCATCCCCGTGCCCGGCCCCGGCGACGAGGCCCACATCAGCGTGCCCGTGGCTGCCGTGGAAGGCCCGCTTGCGAGGTGGTTTCGGAGACGGTAGATCCATCCCTGGTCATCTTTACCCACATATCCGCCGGGTGATACGCTTAAGCTGCCTCGCCCCCCAGGACGCCACTTCATCGTCTAATCTTATGATCTTATGGGCGCCAAAAAAATCTTGGCCGCGAAGAAGGATATAGTCCTGTCATGTAGAACTAGGACATCATCATGATAGCGGTAACATAATCTGCTGCACCGCAGCATAGCACGACAATACAGCACCATGCAACCGCAGAGAAGGTAGCGATAACATAAGCGATCTCTCCTGGAGGGACATGGCGATGAAGCCTGATGTGACTATCAAAGATGTTGCTAGACTGGCAGGAGTTTCACCTATTACGGTTTCACGGGTGTTGAATAACAGTACGAACGCGCGGGAGGAGACTCGGAAGCGTGTCTTGGAAGCTGTTAAGAAGCTCGACTACCATCCTAACCGTAGCGCTCGGAGCTTGGCCACCCGGAAGTCGGGTTTCTTAGGGGTGATAATTCCACAGAAGGCAGATTATGTGTTTGAAAACCCTTTTCATACTCTAGTACTAAAGGGAATCTCGCAGGTTGCGGAGTCATACGAGTATCGAGTTCTTATTACGACGGCGGCACGGGATAACTCGTACATCCAGATGTTTCGAGAGAAATGGATCGACGGCGCCATTCTCATGAGTGTGTCCCGGTTTGACACGGGAGTGATTCAACTTTATCACGAGCAAGTTCCTTTCGTAATGACGTGTCCTTTCTTGGAGGGGTTTGACGTACATTGGGTGGACGTGGATAACTTTCAAGGTGCACTAGACGCCGTAAGGTACCTAGTCGAGACGGGACATCGGCGCATTGCAATGATCAACGGCCCTTCAACGCTGGTGAGTTGTCGGCTTCGCCATCAAGCATACAAAGCCGTTCTTGATGAACGAGGTATTCGGTACGACCCATCGCTGGTAGTAGAGGCAGATTTTACAGAAGCAGCAGGCTATGACAAGATGCAAGAGCTTCTACGTAGAGAGCCGCGGCCTGACGCTGTATTCGTAGCGGCAGATGTCGCCGCTATTGGGGCAATCCAAGCGGCACGCCAGACAGGTCTCATGGTACCTGAGGATATATCTGTGATCGGCTTCGACGGGCTTCCACTGGGCCAGTATATCGATCCGCCGCTCACCACTGTACTCCAGCCAGCCTATGAAAAAGGTGTCAAGGCGGCAGAGATGCTCCTCAAAATCCTTGGTGATGAGAAGCTCGATATTCCACAAGTCAAATTGCCTGCGCAACTTGTCATACGTAAATCCGTCAAGCAGCGTTGATATGCAGATCTGGAGACCTTTGGGGGGGGGGTGGTACGGGACCGGTTGCCAAGTCTTCGTATCTAGTGTGGGACAAGTACCGCTAGTAGCAGGAAAACAGCTAGAAGGAGTTGAGAACAGTGCAAAAACGTGGACGCGTAACCCTGTTAGTCACCCTATCGATCGTTGTCCTCCTCGTTCTCTTGAGCGGCGTTGGTAGCGGACAGTCACGGCCGCCCCGGACTGTGACGGTCGGAATCGGAGTCCATGAGCAGAGTACGTTCCAGCAGGCTGTTCAATACTACAACGAGAAGCACCGCATTATTGAGAAGACGGCTAAAGAACTGTTTAACATCGACCTGAAGCTGAAATGGTACACTTTCCCCTTCGCTCCCCAACATATCGCTGCGATGCAGGCAGGCGACGTACAGATTGGCTCTTTCGCCACTTTTCCTATCATTACCCAGATCAAGAAACGTGGAGTAACGCTTGCTCCACTAACCGAGTCACTGGGGGCTTACGAATTTCTGCTGATGGTCAAAAAGGATGGCCCTATCAAGACCTTTGAGGACCTTAAAGGGAAGAATGTTGCTGTGCCTGTTGGAACCTCCCCACACGGTGCATTTGAACTCTTCGTGCTTACGGAGTTCGGCAAGACACCTAGGGAATTAGGGATTAACATCGTTAACCAGCCGTGGCATGCAGCATATATGCCCCCTGGGATCGATGCGTTCATCACCTACTATCCCGCTGCAACGATCTTCCTAGGTACGGAGATCGTTCCGCTGGTCAGTATGTTGGGTTATACTGGTGAGGCCTATGATGGACCTCTCGGCAAAGGCGCCGGGCACCGGATCCCCTCGGTCAAGAACAGCCCGTTCTATCCTGAGGGCTACATCGCGCTGCGCAACTGGTTTATGGCCGCCAATGGCTACGAGAAGAAGGAACCCGAAGTGTGCATTGCCTTCATGGTCGGCCACCAGAAGATTATTCAGGCCTTAGCCAAGATGACGCCGCACGAGATCACAGAGTACTACCCCGCCGACGAGTGGAAAACAACCCCGCGGAAGGCCTACGAAGAGTTGGCCCTTGCACGAGACCTAGCGGAAGTTTCTCAGATATCAGTGTGAACAGGCGCCAAATGCTTGTCTGGCTTGGGCTTGCTCGTTCGCGTTTGTATTACCCTACGGTCGCGAAGCTCGCAAGGCTAAGGTCGTCGAATAG
>JBFMGS010000132.1:0-3251 GCA_040752635.1 Bacillota bacterium | reverse complement strand
GCTCCGTAGTATTCCAGGAAGAAGCTGCCTAGTATGCCGCTATGTTCGCTTACTTAGCCGCGTAGCTAACCAATCGGGTTTCACCTCCTTTCCGGCTACGTGGCTAAACTTGAATTCCAAAACGAAGGCCGAGCTTCGTTTCCAATAATATATGCTCCTACCAGCAGTGTCAATATATTCTTTTAGTCCCACTCTGCGGCTATTATTCTACGCGATCCCATGTTTTCCTTCTACACTTCGAGGTCGATTCAAACATTTGTTAAGCTGAGCCCCTTCAAGTCAAGCCAGTTCGGCCCGGCCTTTACGTCCACCTTCAGAGGCACGTCGAGATGAACGGCCTCCTCCATCGTCTTGCGGGCCAGCAGAGCTGCATCAACGAGCTCATCTTTCGGGACATCGAAGACCAGTTCATCGTGGACCTGAAGGATCATCCTGCCCGAAAACCCCCGCCTCGCCATCTCCTTATGGACGTTCACCATGGCGAGCTTGATGATGTCGGCAGCAGTGCCCTGTATAGGCGTGTTCATCGCCGTCCTTTCGGCGAATTTCCTCGCGGGGACGTTCTTGCTCTTAAGATCCGGCAGGTAGCGCCGCCTGTTCAGTAGGGTGGTAACGTATCCGTCCCGCCGCGCCTGCTCTACAATATCGTCCAGGAACTTCTTGACGCCCTCATAGTGGTGGAAGTATGCGGCTATGAACTTTGCTGCTTCTTTCCTTGAGATCCCCACGCCCTTCGCCAGGCCAAAATCGCTAATGCCGTACACTATGCCGAAGTTCACCGCTTTGGCCCTTGTTCTCATCTCAGGGGTTACATCCCGGATGTCCACCCCGAACACCTCCGCCGCAGTGCGGGCGTGAACGTCCTCGTCGCGCCGGAACGACTCTACAAGGGTCTCGTCTCGCGAGAAGTGCGCAAGCACCCGAAGCTCGATCTGGGAGTAGTCGGCGCTCAGTATAACGTTATGCACATCACCCGGAACAAAAACCGCCCGGATGCGCCGACCTTCCTCCTTTCTTATCGGTATGTTCTGGAGGTTCGGGTCGCTGCTCGAGAGCCTGCCCGTGGCGGTTACCGTCTGGTTGAAGGTCGTGTGGATTCGACCGGTCTCGGGATTTATGAGAGAGGCGAGGGCATCAGCGTACGTCCCTTTCATCTTCGCGAGCTCCCGGTATTCAACTATCCTCGCCGCGATGTGGTGGCGCCACGAAAGCTGCTCCAGCACCTCGGCGTCGGTGGAATATCCCGTCTTGGTCTTCTTAACGGCGGGGAGACCGAGCTTCTCGAACAAGATGTGCCCGAGCTGCCTCGGCGAGTTGATGTTGAACTCTTCTCCTGCAAGCCTGTATATCTCGCGCTCGAGCGCGGCCATTCGCTCCGCCATGTCGCGCGAAAGCTGCCGGAGCCCCTCGGGGTCAACCGCGACCCCGGCCATCTCCATATCCGCGAGCACGCTCACAAGGGGCATCTCTACGCCGCAGAACAGCTTCTGCATGCCGAAATCCAGAAGCTTCTTGGTAAGGACCTCGCGCAGCCGGGGCAGGCGGATAAGGCCCGAACACACGGTGTCTCTGACCGCGTCAGCTTGTGCTTCGCCCACCGTCCGCGCGAGGCCCCCTCTTCCGGCACGCGAGATGAGGCTCCCGAGCGGGGCGACGTCATCGCCAAGGTGGTCCCGGATCACGTGCTCTATGTCGTTTTTCTGCTCGGGATTGACGAGGTAAGCTCCGATCATCGTGTCGAAGGATAGCCCCGCAAGCTCGACTCCCCGGCGCCGCAGGTGGATTATGCCGAGCTTTGCGTCATGGCACACTTTGGCGATGCTCGCATCCTCCAGGACAGGCTTCAGGATATCCAGGGCCGCCCTCTCTGCAACAGCGGGCGCACCGAGGTACGAATGAGCAAACGGCATGTAGAACGCTCTACCATCGGGAATGGCGATTGCCATTCCTACAAGGACAGCCTGCATCGCGTCGGGGCGGTCTGCCACGGTGCCGAACGCGAATTCGCGTGCCGCAGCTAGTTCGTTGGCAAGCGTCCGAACACCATCGAGATCGGTTATGGTCAGGCATTGCCCGCGGTCGCCCGTATGCTCTATTGAAGTCGCCTGCGGTCGGACCGTGACCGCAAGTACGTCCCCAGGTTGCCCGGCGCTTCCAAGCTCCCCCGCGTCTCCAGGCTGCCCGTCGAAGAGGGTCCCCACCTCCACGGCGTCACGCACTTCGCGTGGGACCCGCGATTCAAAGCGCCTTAGAAGGCTACGGAACTCAAGGCGCCGGAGAAGAGCGATCAGCCTCTTGTAATCAGGGTCTCCTAGCTCGCAGCTACCGAGGTCGAGTTCAAGCGGAACAGCCCGGTCTATCGTGGCCAGCCTCTTTGAGAGCTCGGCCTGGCCTGCATGCTGGCGGATGAGGTCCCTCGCGCGCTCGGGTACCACTTCATCTACCTGCTTAAGGATGTCCTCCAGACTACCCATACTCTGGATTAGCTTTACTGCGGTCTTCTCGCCAATGCCGGGCACCCCCGGAATGTTGTCAGAAGCATCTCCTGCGAGACCCTTTAAGTCCGGCACCTGGTCCGGGTTTACTCCGAACCGCTCTCTCACCGTCGCCACATCGAAGGTCTCCATCTCGCTGATGCCCTTTTTTGTGATCATGGCGCGCGTGAGGGGCGAAACGAGTTGCAGCGTGTCCCTATCTCCCGTGACGATTAGGGACTCGTACCCTACCTCCTCGGCCTTTCTCGTCACCGTGCCGATGATATCGTCAGCCTCGTAGCCGTCGATCTCGAGAACGGGGGCGCGAAACGCCGACACAAGCTCCTTGATGAGCGGCATCTGCGCTGCAAGTTCATCAGGCATTCCCTTTCTCGTGGCTTTGTAACCATCATATTCGGCATGCCTGAATGTGGGCGCAGCCTTGTCGAACGCCACGGCAAGAAAGTCGGGTTTCTCCTCATCTATGAGGCGCAACAGCATGTTGGCAAAGCCATACACCGCGTTGGTGCGCTCCCCGCTTTTCGTGCTGAGGCCGGCCTGGATCGCGTAAAACGCACGATTCGCAAGGCTGTTGCCGTCAACGATCACTAGCTTCTTTCTGGCCATGCGCTTGCCTCCACCCGGTTTCACTTAGTATGTGCCCGACTGATGTACATCATCAGTTTCTTCCTCATATGCCTTTGGATTCCTGCAGGTACATGAGAAAGGTTCATGCCCGCCACTGGAGCATGAACCTTTCTCGGAACGTCTGTGTTT
>JBFMGS010000131.1:0-3251 GCA_040752635.1 Bacillota bacterium | reverse complement strand
TTCGAAAAGAAAAGACATAGAAATCCCAAGTACAGCATCAGTGTCCAGAACAAGATTCATACCTTCGCGGTAAGCATGAGGTTTTCGGTTCGAGCAAAGGCCAGGCCGTGGCGGAGGCCACCGACATACCACTTCTCGCCACGCTGCCGCTCGACCCAAAGCTTTCCGAGCTATGCGACAAGTGGCGGGTTGAAGACTATGAGCCAGAGGGGTTCCGCAGCATCGTAGACTTCATCGTGAGAATCGCGGACCATTTAGAGAAACTCAAGGCCAAGGAGGCTGAGGTACAAACACGGTGACGAGGCCGGTCAGGGCGTCTGTCGGTCAGCGCAGGTTGTCAGCCGGGCCGCGCCGAACATGTGAAGACTAACGTTCGGGGTCTGGTAGCCCACGGCACCTTCCTGTAGGAAGGAGTCTGTGGACCGCCGTCGAAGCTATAGCCAAGCTAAAGGCGTGTCGGGGTGTGCTGTCGGGCTCGAAAGGAGACGTACCAGGAACACACACAATGAGCAGATGTCTTCCCGGCGCGGGCCCGTGGGGTCCGACCTGACATAGGAGAGAGGTCGGGCACGACCGCAACAAGCTATACGGAACAAAACCGGACATGACGGAGGACGTGGCCTTGACAGATTGGTTGCCGCCTTTGTTGCTTTCCATGCGGGTCGCCGCCCTGGCGACGGGGCTGGTGGCTTGCGCTGGCACTTTTGCTGCCTGGGCCATGAGGAGATTCTCGTTTCCAGGCAAAACCGTGCTTGATGCTGTGCTTACCATGCCATTGGTTGTACCGCCTACGGTGACAGGGTTTGTTCTCCTTCTGCTCCTGGGCAGGAATGGCCCCATAGGAAGGCTCCTCCAGGCGGGTTTTGGTGTGCGGGTGCTGTTTACATGGTGGGCTGCTGTTATCGCGTCCGCCGTGGTGGCGTTCCCGCTTATGTATGGAACGGTCAGGGCGGGCCTCGAGGCTGTCGACGGATCCCTCGAAAAGGCAGGCCGCACTCTCGGTGCGTCGGAACGGAGGATTTTCTTCACGATCACGCTGCCCCTTGCGTGGCCGAGTTTCATGTCCGGGATATTGCTGAGTTTCATGCGCGCGCTTGGAGAATTCGGCGCAACCCTGATGGTGGCTGGGTGCATACCTGGAAAAACACAGACAATGCCTACCGCTATCTACGTTGCCGCCGAGTCCGGTGACATGGCGTCCGCGGGCCTGCTTGTAGGCATCATGCTCGCCTTCGGCTTCGCTGCTATGTGGCTCAGCCGCACATGGTCGGACAGGCAGCTTGGCAGGTTTCGCCGAGTAGGGAGAGTGTAGATGTGCTGAAAGTAGAAGTATCCAAACGTCTCCCGGACTTTCCGCTTGAGGTGTCGTTGTCGTGGGGCACGGGGATCATCGTCATCTTCGGACCTTCAGGCGCGGGTAAGACCACTCTGCTTGACTGCATAGCTGGTTTGCAGAAACCCGACCGGGGTACGATCGAGTTGGGTGGCAGAGTCCTCTATTCCTCGGAGCGAAAGATAAACCTTCCGCCACAGCGAAGGCGCATCGGCTACGTGCTGCAGAACTATGCACTTTTCCCCCACATGACTGTCAAGCAGAATGTCATGTACGGACTCGGAGGACGGTGCAAACAAGGCAGGGGCTACCGCCTGACCGTCCTGGACGTCCTTGAGATGCTGCAGATCGTGCACCTGCAGGACAGGTATCCATGTCAACTCTCAGGAGGGGAGCAGCAACGAGTGTCGCTAGCTCGTGCGCTTGTGACGGAGCCGGATGCGCTCCTGTTGGACGAGCCGTGGTGTTCCCTGGACGAGGAGACACGCCACGTGGTGCAGGAGGAGCTGGTTGCCCTCCAGCGACAATGGGATATCCCCTTCGTTCTGGTGACCCACGATCGCCAGGAGGCGGAAAGGCTGGGAGGAGCCATTCTCTATCTTAGGCATGGGAAGCAAGAGTTGTACATGAGACGGGACTCTTTGACCAGGAGCGGAACGTCTTGGCGACAAGAAACAGCACGGCTTCAGAACTTGACTTAGCGAAGGTGAGGAGACGATGAAGAAGACGAACCTGCTTGTGTTCTCGCTTGTTGTCACCGTTTTGCTCGCGTTGGCAACCGGGGTAGGAGCTGCCGACCGCATCGTGATAACCGTGGGGGCCGGTGCCGGGCTGCTCGATGCCCTGGAAAGCATCAAACGATCGTTCGAGAGCGCGGATCCTCGCACTGCGATATCCTACACGTTCAGCAGCGCCGGGGCTGTCGCTGCTCAGGTGAGACAAGGCGCCCCCCTCGATGCAGTGGTGTTTCCAGCAGGCGGAGACCACATGGACGCGCTTGAACGCGAGGGTCTGGTTGTTCCGGAATCGAGATTCATAGTTGCACGAGATAAGCTCGTGCTTGTGGTTCCCCGGGAGAGAAAAGTGCCTGGAGATCCCTGGAAGTGGCTTTCGGATCCCTCTGTGAAGCATATAGCGATAGGGGATCCGAGGATCGTTCCTGCGGGCGTGTACGCAATGCAGGTCCTGGAACATATGGGCCTTGACAAGCCACTTGCGGGGAAGCTCGTATATGCCAGGTCTGTCCGCCAGGTCTTGTCCTACGTGGAGCTTGGAGATGCCGATGCCGGGTTCGTTTACGGGAGCACCCTTTTCGGCTCGGCTAAAGCCAGAGCCGTTGCAGAGGTGCCGCCCGAATCTCATGAGCCCATCATATTCGAATGTGCTATGGTCAAGGCGACACGTCATGAGAAAGAGGTAGAGCGATTCCTCGCATACCTACGTTCCAAAGATGGCAGAAAGGCCTTCGAGGAATGCGGCTTCGAGGTTTCACAATAAGAGGAGCAGGAAAGGCGGAGGAAAAGGTGATGGGGATCCTCGATCTGTGCAGACTGAAGCTTAGTGAAATCATCCGTACCGGGGGTCTCGAAGGCGACGAGGTGGAGGTGATTTCAGCCCGGTCGCTAGCGCCCGAGGAAGCGATCGGCTCGCCTGACAGGCGCGACTTCCCGCTCCTGAAAGGCAAGGAAGTAATGATACAGGCGAATTTCCGCGAAAACGCCGGCCAGGCGTATACTGACATGCCTGGGTCCTTCCGCGGCACGCTGGCCGACGTCATGGCGAGGCCGCTTGACTCAAACTTCGACCGTGCAGTGTTCATTGCCACCTGTAACGCGGTAATGCGCCATCTCGGGCTTGTTGATCATACCGTCCACTGCCGCAACAACGAGCCTGAGGAATGTGCACGGCTGCTTGGAAC
>JBFMGS010000130.1:0-3410 GCA_040752635.1 Bacillota bacterium | reverse complement strand
GACGGCACAGGACATCCGTGACAAGGCTATCCTCGAGATGCTTTACGCAACCGGCCTTCGCATCTCAGAACTCGTCGGCCTCAATGTTGACAGCATCGTCGGCGACTACGTGCATGTAAGCTACGAGACGGCCAAACGCAAGAAAGAAAGGATCGTGCCGCTCACCAGGATAGCCCGAGAGGCCCTGGACAAGTACCTTACAGAGGCGAGGCCGCAGTTTTGTAGCGACACAGATAATCCCGCCCTTTTTGTGACGCATAGGGGCGACCGCATCGCAGTTAGGACGGTCCAGTGCATGGTCAAAGGCCGGGTGGAGAAAGGAGAGCTACCGAAGTTCACGCCGCACACCCTGCGGCACAGTGTCGCCACCCACCTTCTCGACGCCGGAGCGGATCTGCGGTCGATTCAGGAACTCCTCGGGCACGAGTCACTGAAACAACCCAAATCTACACGAACGTCGGCATTGTCAAGGCCGCCATAAGGCGGGAGACTGTATTCCAGTTCGATAGGCGTCAAAGTGGGTGTGAGAGCTTCACCAAGCTTGCAGAGGAAGTGCTCGAACGCGTGGGAGACCCATCCGCAAGTGGCGTTTTCGCCACGGAGAGCCAGCAAATCACGGCCAAGGTGGTGGGCATAGATGGCTAAGAAGCTTGCAATCGGCGATCTCGACGCGATATTCGGAGCGAGGTTTGGGAATACTCCAATCGAGGAGAAATCCGAAGATGCGTCTTCCGGATTTTCTCCTCTCGCGCCGGACAAGACGCCAAGTGAAGCGTCTTTCGGGTCCCAACAGATCCGAGGCGCGTCTTCCGAGATGCCTGACCAGGCCCCTGAGGCGGCAACGCCTGCAAGAAGGTTACTGGCGACATCTGCTGCGACGCCCTGCCCGGCGCATCCTTCTACATGCGGAGAGGCCCACAAGGGGGCGTACGCTCAAGGCACACAAGGCAGTCGTACACCAAAGATAGACTCCTCTCGCCCCAACCGAGTCGGCCTCCAGACATCATCGGCACCGCGTCGTCCTAGAACCGAAGAGTTGCTCCAATTGTGAGGCCCTTGAAGGATACGGTACCCCTGGTGATAGGGTCCCAAACGTAATCACTTGCGTTATAGCCCGGTGGTTCAGGCACGTTCGACCATGTCGAGGCCATGTAGCTTGCAAAGACGTCGACAGAGTCTGTAACGGGATACCGTAGACCGATTTCCACGTCCAAGATGGGGATGCTCGTGTCTATGGCACGTTCAGTGCTTTGGGTATACTCATCCTCTGAATCATCCCAGGGGAAGCCGCCAAAGTATCTGATTTCCCGCTCACTGGTGTAGCGGCCGGATAAGTTCGCTCTACCGAACAGGACTGAGTATCCGAGCCGTCCTGACAGACGGACGTTGCTCAAAATCACTGCGTCAGCGGAGATGCTAATCTTTGGCCCCAAGAGCGAGAAGCTCGCCCTGGAATCAACACAATCGTGTCCCCGGTTCGAATAGTAGGTGCCTTCGGGGTAGCCCTGGGAGGAGTGGGGATAGTGCTCGTAGTAAACTTCGAAGTGCGTAGCCTCCTGTCGCGAGAACGCCGCATGTTTTAGCCCTGCAGCGACGCCTAGCTTGTACGCGGGTGTAGCAAGCGCTTGCCTCTCATAAAGAAGCTCGGTGGAGGAAGCGGCGAGATTCATGTCACCATACAGGTGGTATTCGTAGTCGTACGCAAGTTCCCCGTTGTAGTAATACTGGTCGGCATTGAGGTCCCACGTGCAGCCCCACATGAAGAGCCTATTGTCCGCGTACGTAAAGCTCGTTTGTGACTCGGGGTCGTACTGCGACTCGTACGAGTACTCAACAGGGACAGTCGGCGAACCAACGGAGCTGGAAGCGGAAATGCCCCAACGTGACAGGTATATGCCTGACTCGGGGGTGAGTCCGAGTGCACCCCTTATGACGTATGTACCCGCCTTTCCGGGGGATAACGTGTAAGGCGTCCGGGTTTCTCTCTCCCATTGCTGGTCAGGCTCAGAACTCCAGTCAGAATGCTGTTCATACTGGATTCGGTACCACGCAACCTCATCGGCGCCGTCCACCGATGGAACCCAGTACTTGAGTTCCAAGGAGAGCCCGCTTGCGGCGCAGGAGCCAAAAGCGGATATCCCAAGGATGGTGGCAAGGCAAAAGCTCAGGATGACAACGACCTTCTTCAACAGGTTCACATCCTTTCATTTGATTTGGTCCAGGCTATCAGCATCTTCACGATTTGTCCTCGGTACGCATCGGGGGACTACCGCATCACCACCGTTCTGCCAGCACGCAGCTAGAGGCGCCAGTGGATATGCCCTTTGCCATTCTCGATGCTGCGGCGCTCACGCCGTCTACATACATAGACGACCTGACACCAATGTGTACAACACCTATCTTCAACACCTAGCTTGCAGGGCCACTTCAGTGCCACACGAGCACGTTTCGTGAGAAGCTCGCTTCCCGTCAGGCCGGCCACATGAGAACGATGTCTACCAGCGCGGGAGGACTCGCTACCCTGCGCCGGATGCGCCAGATTAGCCCACAAGGGGGTTCTAGCTCGGGTTAAGGTTTTGACACCCACCCGCCGAAAAGGCCACCCTGCAGGGCAAATTACAAGGCATGTCAGAAAGGACGTGAAGACGAGCCGGCGGAAAGCCCGGTATTACGCGGTTCGCAAGGCTCAGGATATGTAGGCGGTTTCACGGAAGGAGGTGGACCATGACCTACTTCGACGAGAGCAATTGGTTCAGGGATAGCAGGGAGATATTCGAACTTGGTCTCTCGCCGTATGCGATTGCCGTGAGGGTGTTTCTCGCGGCGGTAGCAAACTCAGACGGCGAGTCGTGGTACAGCCTGGATAGGATGCAGGAGCTCCTGAACATGGGCCGGCACAGCCTGGTGAAGGCCGTAAAGGAACTCGAGGGGAGGGGTTTACTCGCGGTCAGGAAGGGCCGCAGCAGGAAGGTCAACCTCTACAGGCTCCTCCCTGTGGTGCGCGACGAGCACTGTTCGGGAGCGGATGTGGTGCGCACTGCGCACCGCAGCGAATCAAGAACAGTGCGCCGCGCGCACTGCAAGGACGGTGTAGCGGTGCGCCACGGGCCCGCTAACAAGAATAGAGAAAGAAAGATCAGGAGAACCCTGGCGCGAATCAACCCCCTCTTCCCTGAAGGGAGCCTCCCGGAGGGCGCGGCGGGAGGAAAGATAACAACACCCAAGGGCTCTGACGAACGGGTCACGCCAGTATTGCGCAAGTTCCACAGGTGCTATGTCGAGCACTTCAACATAGAGCCACCCAAGGCACAGCTCGACTGGGCGAGAGAGGGCAAAAGAATCAAAGACCTCCCCGAGGACTACACCGCAGACTTACTGATTACGTTGATCCCCGCCTTCTTCGACTCCCC
>JBFMGS010000129.1:0-3437 GCA_040752635.1 Bacillota bacterium | reverse complement strand
CCTGCGCGCAGCGATACCTGTCCGTTCTGTCCGGGCAATGAAACGGCCACTCCGCCCGAGATCTTCGCATTCCGACAGGAGGGGACGAGCCCTAACACGGTGGGCTGGTGGGTCAGGGGCGTGCCAAACAAGTACCCGGCGCTGACATGGGAACCCACGGTCGAGCCCTCAGCGTCCGGCATCTTTACTGTGCAGCCAGCCAAAGGCGCTCACGAGGTCGTCATCGAGACGCCGCTGCACAACGCAAGCCCTGGGACGATGTCCGGCCCTGAAATGGCCGAGGTCGTGAGAGCGTATATCCAGCGTTACCAGGCTCTCTCTGCGATCAAGGACATAAGATACGTACTGATATTCAGGAACCACGGCAAGGAAGCGGGAGCGTCCCTGGAGCACCCCCATTCCCAGATTGCGGCCGTGCCTATCGTGCCGCCGGTCATCCTCGAGGAACTCGCCGGGGCCGGGCGGTATTATGAATCGACAGGCCGCTGCGTCTTCTGCGACCTGATCAGCCAGGAGCTTGAATCCGGCGCAAGGGTCGTCGTGGATACGCCGAGCTTCGTAGCTTTAGAGCCGCACGCATCTAAGGTGCCTTTCGAAACATGGGTGCTTCCTAAGGTGCACGCCGCTTCGTTTGACCAGCTCGAACAGGGTCAGCGCCTGGAGCTGGGCTCGGTGCTTACCGGTGTTTTGGGCGCGCTGGACAGAGGGCTGCATGACCCGCCGTACAACTACATTCTGCACACCGCGCCGCCAAACCGGCCGTGCGACTCGTTCTATCACTGGCATTTCGAGATCTTTCCGAAGCTCACAGTAGCTGCGGGTTTCGAATTCGGAATGGGGATTTACATTAACGTGACGACCCCGGAAGCTGCTGCGGATTTCCTGAGAAAATGTGTCAGGGATGGGCCGGCGGGCGGAAGGAATCACGGGGTCTGAAGCTAATAGAATTACAGGGGTTACTGGTAGAGTTGTAGGAGTCAGGGGGAGAAGCCCCAATCCAAGCGAAAAACCTCACGCCGGATGAAGCCAGAGGGAGATGCCTTCGAACTGCGGCTCGGCGGCCTCGGTCCACGGGGCCCCTCGCCTAATCCAGGGGAGCTACTGGAGTAGGTGATGTCGAATGGACCCAAAGGAAAGGGGTGGCCGGGCAGCGATGAGGGAGCCGAAGGAGCAAGATGCATGCCTGCCAGGCAAGCATCCAAACTCTCAGGCAAAAGCACCTCGGGTGGACGGCTCTCTGGAGAGGCGCCTGCGAAGCGTGCAGGCGCCGCCGAAGGGGTAACCTGCTTGCTCAACAAGCAGGCAGGGGAATCTCTCAGGCACCAGGACAGAGAAACGGGCAAGACGTTTGCCCGTTTCTTGTTTGTCAGGATCCGATGTCGCCTGCACGATATCACCTGGACGTGTCGGACGAGAGAGGCCCAGCTTGATCGGCCTCGGGGTGGCGGAAGCGACTTTACTCAAGGAATGTGATGGATCACAAGGAAAGCGCGGGAGGTGTTAAAGTGAACGCGAGCGAGGTCCAATTGAAGAAGACGCCGTTCTACGACCTCCACGTGCGCGCGGGCGCAAGGATGATCGAGTTCGGCGGGTGGCTCATGCCTGTTTATTACCGAGGAATAATCGAAGAGCATAAGAAGGTCAGGGAGAAGGTCGGGCTGTTCGATCTCTCACATATGGGAGAGATCGAGGTGAGCGGGCCGAGAGCGCTGGCACTCGTCCAAAAGGTTGCAACAAATGATGCATCAGCCCTTCGTGCAGGTCAGGTGCAATACTCGGTCATGTGCTATCCGGACGGCGGGGCAATCGACGACATTCTCGTCTACAGAGAAGAGGACCGCTATCTGTTGGTTGTGAATGCCTCCAATGCCGGGAAGGACCTTGACTGGATCAAGTCCCATGCTGCGGGGGGCGTCGAGGTGAGGGACCTCTCGGACGAAACGGCGCTTCTCGCAGTGCAGGGGCCGGATTCAGCCGCCCTTCTGTCTGCGTTGACTCCGGTACCCCTCCAGGACCTGCATTACTACCACTTCACGCGCGGGCAGGTGGCGGGAGTAGAGTGTCTCATCTCTCGCACAGGATACACCGGAGAGGACGGGTTCGAGCTCTTCTTCGACCGGGGGCACGCCGAGACTCTCTGGAACGTCCTGCTGGAGGCCGGGCGCAACTTCGACATGGAGCCGATAGGCCTGGGTGCCCGGGACACGCTTCGTCTCGAAATGGGATACGCGCTGTATGGGCATGAACTTGACCCCGGAACTAATCCTCTAGAAGCGGGGCTTGGATGGGTGGTTGCCATGGACAAGGGGGACTTCATCGGGAGGGAATCGCTCGCCGAAGCCAGGCAGAAGGGGCTCTCCCGGAGGCTTGTCGGCTTCAAGCTGAGCGAGCGAGGCGTACCCAGGGTTCACTGCGAAGTCTCAAAGGACGGCAAGGTCGTAGGGCAGGTGACGAGTGGCTCGCTTTCCCCTTCCCTCGGCGTCGGAATCGGCATGTGCTTTGTGCCGCCTGACCTCGCAAAGCCCGGCACGCAGTTGGACGTTGTGATCAGGGGGAAAGGCGTGCCTGCCGAGGTTGTGAAACCGCCTTTCGTCAGACCTCGTGTTTACAAGGTGGGTTGACAGAGTGGCAGGCTGCACAGGCTAACAGGCTACCATGCAGGGGACGTAGATGCTAACGGCCGTCAGTGCCGACAGCGTACCTGACGCAGATCGCCCTGGGGACCAGTCGCGCCAGGAAGAAGGCTGGGTGAGATGTTTCACGTGGAACGCAAGGGCCGTACCTCGTTTCCCCACTTAGGCGGTAGCATCACGGTTGTGGATTATCTGCTGGGGAAAGTAGATACTCTAAGCCAGGCGCCCTACACCGAGCGGCGCGACGTGTGCTCACGGCTGGCCTGCCAGCAATGGGGGCGGATGCGCAGTTGAGCAGATTGCGAACCAAAGAGAGGAGGAAAAACCAAATGTATCCCAAGGACTTGAGGTATACGGAGAAGCACGAGTGGGTTCGAGTTGAGGGGAATCTGGCTACGGTGGGAATCACCAGTTACGCGCAGGAGCAGCTAGGCGCCATTGTTGGCGTGGGCCTGCCACAAAAAGGAAGCGTCGTCGAACAACATGGCGAACTGGCCGATCTGGATTCCATGAAGACGGCAGAGCAGGTCTTTTCGCCCGTTAGCGGCGTGGTTGTCAAGGTGAACCATGCGCTTGAGGACCATCCGGAGCTTATGAACGACGACCCATACGGCGACGGGTGGGTGGCCGTGATTGATATGGCAGATCCTGGCGAGCTTGACAGCTTGATGACGGCTGAGGATTACGAGGCGTTCGTGGCTGAGGAGGCTGACAAGGGATGAACTACGTTCCCAACACAGACCGGGATCGTAGTGAAATGCTAAAGCACATCGGCGTATCCTGCATCGACGAGCTCTTCTCAGA
>JBFMGS010000128.1:0-3446 GCA_040752635.1 Bacillota bacterium | reverse complement strand
TGAGGGAGTGTTCGAGAACCCCCTGTGGCTTATTGAGGCCTTTGCCCGAAAGATGGCCGAGCTTCATATCAAGCCTGAGCTTGAGGTGTTCGATGTCGGCATGGTGGAAACCGCCGTAAAGCTCGCACGGCGCGGACTTCTCACCGAACCGCTCTATTTCGACTTCGTCATGGGCGTACCGGGCGGAATTCCGGGGACCATCGATAACCTCCTGCACCTCGTGGGCCGGATTCCTGCAGGGGCGTCGTGGCAAGTCGCCGGGATCGGCCGCGCGGAGCTTCCTCTCGGCGTAGTAGCGATTGTTGCGGGGGGCCATGTCAGGGTGGGCTTCGAGGACAATGTTTACTACTCCAAAGGCGTGCTCGCCGAGAGCAACGCGCAACTCGTCGCCCGTATGGCGCGGATAGCAAAGGAGGTTGGCAGAGAGGTTGCCACGCCCGCGGAGGCAAGGCGCATCCTGGGGATCGGATGACCCCGTCGGGGCAGAGTCTCGTGCACCCAGTGGGAGAGTCTCATGCAGCTTGCAGTCGCGTGATTGCGAAAAGGACAAACAGCATGGGAGGGCCGCGAAGGAGGGCTGGTGGAGATGAGCAAGGTGAAGACTGCCGCGGAAGCGGTGGACCTTCTTCATGACGGGATGACAGTGATGTTGCCGGGCTTCCTTGGGGTGGGGACCCCAAAGGCACTCATCGACGCCATATGTCAGAAAGGCGTCAAGGGCTTGACAGTCATCTATAACGATGGCGCGTTCCCAGGTGTGGGGTTCGGGAAGCTGGTGAGGCACGGGCTTGTGCGAAAGCTCGTCGGAACTCACATCGGGACCAATCCTGAGCTCGTGAAGCTTGTGGCGGAAAAGGAAATCGAGCTTGAGTTATACCCCCAGGGGACGCTCGTGGAGAAAATCAGGGCAGCCGGGGCGGGCCTGGGAGGAATCCTGACGCCCACCGGCGTAGGCACCATCGTGCAAGAAGGTAGGTCTCTCATGGAACTCAGCGGCAGAACCTACCTCCTTGAGCTTCCTCTCCGGGCCGACGTTGCGCTGCTATACGCTCACCTTGGGGATACCGCCGGAAACCTCGTATACCGTCGCGCTGCCCGCAATTTCAACCCGATCATGGCGACCGCTGCAGACCTGGTCATCGCAGAGGTCGAGAACCTGGTTGAGGCGGGCGAGATCGACCCCGACCATGTGATAACGCCGGGAATCTTCGTGGACGTTATCGTTAGGGGGTGCGACTAATGGGCGTTGACGCTGCCCGGGAGCTCATAGCGAAGCGCGTCGCGCAGGAATTTCGTGGCGGGGAGGTCGTGAACCTGGGAATCGGCACTCCCACTCTGGTCGCCAACTACATAACACCTGAGATGAACATCACGTTGCACTCGGAAAACGGCTTTCTCGGGCTCGGACCAGCGGCCCTACCAGGCCAGGAGCTCCCCGACCTAGTCAATGCGGGTGGACAGCCGGTTACAGTGGTGCCGGGAGCGTCGTTCTTTGATACGGCGATGTCCTTCACGATAATCCGCGGGGGCCACATCGACGTGACCGTGCTCGGCGCGCTCGAGGTGGACGAGGAGGGGAGCCTCGCCAACTGGTGGATACCGGCGAAAGGCGGCCCGGGCATGGGCGGCGGCATGGACCTTGTGACAGGGGCCAAGCGGGTCATTGTCGCAATGGAGCATACTAGAAAGGACGGCGCTCCGAAGATCGTGCCGAGGTGCACGATGCCGATAACGGCGAAAGGCGAGGTAGACCTCATTGTTACGGACATGGCTGTGATCGAGGTGACGAGGGAAGGCCTTGTTTTGAAGGAAGTAGCTCCGGGCCTGACAGTGTCCGACGTCGTAGCGAGCACAGGGGCACGCCTCATCGTGCCGGACGACGTGAGAGAGATGGTAGCATAGATGGCGTACGCGGTGCTAAAGCAGGGAAGGGAAGGCCGCGCTCGTGCGCGTCATCCGTGGGTGTACGAAGGCGAGATCGATGTCGTCGCAGGCGATCCCAAACCGGGCGATATCGTCGATGTCGTTGACCACAGGAAAAGGTTCCTCGGGCGAGGCTTCATAAACCCCGTATCAAGCATCACTGTGAGGATCCTCACCTGGATCGAGGAAGAAGAGGTCAACGAGGAGTTCTTCTACAGGAGGCTTACCGAAGCGCGTGAATACCGCAAGGTTGTCGCCGCCGGTGCCTCCTGTTATCGTGTGGTGTTCAGCGACGGGGACTTCTTGTCCTCCCTTATCGTTGACAGATACGATGACGTTTGCGCGGTCCAAACCGCGGCTTTCGGAACGGATGTCAGAAAAACCATGATAGTAGGTATGTTGGCCGACATCTTGGGCGTCTCCAAGATATACGAGCGCAACGACGTGCGGTCACGGGAGCTCGAGGGACTACCGCTACAGTCTGGTTTCATGATGGGCCAGTTTCCCACGGCGTTCTGGGCGGAGGAAAACGGCTTCAGCTTCTGGGTTGATGTGGAGAGAGGGCAGAAGACCGGGCTTTTCCTCGACCAGCGTGAGAACCACAAGGCCATAGCCCCCTGGTGCGAGGGGGCGAGAGTGCTTGATGCATTCTGCTACACCGGGGGGTTTGCCATCCACGCTGCAGGATACGGCGCGCGACAGGTCCTGGCAATAGACTCTTCCGGCGCCGCGCTCGAGATTGCCAGGCTTACAGCGGATAAGAATGGCCTGGGTGACCGGATCTCCTTCAGAGAAGGGAACGCCTTTGACGTATTGAGGGAACTTGAGGCAAGGAGAGAGCGTTTCGACCTCGTGATCATAGACCCACCTGCTTTTGCGCCAAGCAAGCGTACCATCGAGGCTGCATACCGGGGCTACAAGGAGGTTAACCTGCGTGCCATGAAGCTCCTTGCGCCGGGCGGCGTGCTTGTTACCTGTTCGTGTTCGTACCACATGAGGCCCGAGGTCTTTCTCCAGATGATAGCAGATGCGGCTGCCGATGCAGGAAGATCGGCCCGACTGGTGGAGCTCAGATCGCAGGCAAGAGACCATCCGATACTGCTTGGCGTTGACGAGACCCACTACTTGAAATGCGCAGTTCTCCGGATGAGTTAATGACGTTGGACAGACTTGAATCGGACGGCGGACCTGACCCGGGCAGGCGACTCCTGGGTGTCAGCCAAACTTGCCACGATGGTGTCGCCTCGTCCCCTTGAGATGCATATTATGCTCCCGGGGGGAAAGGAGGCATGCACAAATGTCCCACATGGACTTTTCTCAGGGAGTTCGACAGGCGCTTCAAGACCAAGTCCAGGCGGCGCGCTTCTACCTGGCACTTGCCGGCATGGCCCCGAATGCAGCTTTTCGAGCCAGGATAAGGTGCTTTGCTGCCGAAGAGTTCAGGCACGCAAGGCTTTTGTGCCGGCTACTGCCGGAGGTTCCTGGCACCATGGGCCCTGGTGAGTGGCAAGACCTGGTGAGCC
>JBFMGS010000127.1:0-3572 GCA_040752635.1 Bacillota bacterium | reverse complement strand
CGGTCCCGCTAATAGCCTGTATGTCATCGGGTGTGGCTTGATCGACGTGTATTCCCACGCTGAGCACGACGACCCTGCCGAGTTCGCGCGCAAGAAACTCCGCTATCGGCTTTGCAAGTTCGTCATCTTTATGCCCGACAAGCGTTATCACCGACGCTGTGGCGCTTGTCACTGCCGGGTCTCTCAGGCTCGGCCTGGGCACAGCAACAGCTACGGATCCAACGTGGGGAGCCTGACCGCCGAATATAGCGACGATCAAATCCCGGCCGGACTCAATGGCGGCGAGGCGCACTCCGGACCTATCGTCCCCGGCCAGCAGTTCGTACACGGAGCCTACCCCTCCCTCACCTCGTCACAAGTTCCCCATCTCCGGAAGAGATTGTGGTCAATACTGAAGCTATCTAACACCTTTCCGACAACGTGATTCACGACGTCGTCTATGCTCTGCGGCCTACAATAAAAGGCTGGCGCCGGGGGCATTATCGTGACGCCCAGCCGTGCCAGCTTCAGCATGTTCTCCAGGTGTATAGCGTTGAGCGGAGTTTCCCTCGCCACGAGCACTAACGGCCGGTGCTCTTTGATGGTGACGTCCGCAGCCCTTGCCAGAAGGTTGTCAGAGTACCCGCTGGCAATGGCTGCAAGGGTTTTCATGCTGCACGGAGCGACGACCATGCCCGCCGTTGGGTAAGAACCACTCGAGATCGGAGCACCCAGGTCGGCAGGGTCATACCATCGGGTGGAAAGGGCCTTGACCTGCTCCACCGAATAAGGTGTCTCAGCGGCGATCGTCTTCTCGCCCCACCTGCTCACCACCAGGCACGACTCCACGCCCTTGTCCCTCAGGGCTTCCAGGATCCTTATCCCGTATATCGCTCCCGTAGCACCTGTGATCCCGACTATCAAACGCACGAACCCCACCGTCCCGGCCCTTGGCCCTTAACTTTCGCAGGATTCCTGCTCTGAGTCTTACCTGTCGGGTGCCGCCCACCGGTCTACCATGCTGCTTGCGCCGCCATTTCCGCCAGTGCGCGGCCATTCCCGGGGCTCAGCCGTTCCCACCGCTCCGCCGCGACTGAGCATATGGCGTTGCCGCCGCCATGCCCCGGCAGACGGCGGCAACGCATTAACGCGGTTCTGTACCTATCGGCGGGTCATGCCGACGGGAAGCTTAGCGTCCTTGGAAGCGGCACGACTTTCAGCGGATACTGATAGTCGGGTGTCGGCCACCCATATCTCTTCCGCTGCATTAACCGGTACATCCCCGCGTGCTTCTTGGATTCCCACCCCATCCCGCTTGCCGGTATGAGGGTCGCATCATGCGGCTCGAGCTCGATATAGCCTTTTGCCTGCGCTGCCTTGAGAAGCTCAGCGCCTATATCCGTTCTGGGTAGGGTCGCCACGAGCCTTCGGTTCACGTGGCCGACTTCCTGGAAGATGTCGCCCGCAGATATGTCGGCGAGTTCCGAAGAGAAGTCGATGCACATGAGGCATCTATCCCTCTTGTAGCTGGCCGATCCGAGGAAATGCCACGTGTAATCGTGCTTGCTACCCGCCCAGTGTATCTTGCGGTCCTTGGTCACGACGTACAGCGAGCCCGGCCACTTGCCCCCACGGTAGTCCATCGCTATGATGTCATCGAGGTTTTGGACGTTCGCAAACTCCTGGATCAGGTGCTTGGTTCCTTCGCCGTAGTAAGTGGCGGCGCAGAACAACCCGATCGTGAACTTGATGGCACCCGCGAACTTTGCAGGTTGCCCGTGCGCCTGTAACTTCCGGACGCCCTGGATGTGACACGGGCAACCAACGACCGCGATCTTCGAGAATTTACGCCGCGATACGGCTTCGCCTATCAACGAGTTGTTCGGGACCATCATCATCCCGGTGCGAAGCCCCATCGAGACTTCCTCAGGCGTGGTCGCAATGAACGGACGGCAGCGCCAGTACGGCGGTTCAGGGTTCCAGCCGGCCAGAAGAACCCCATCAATCAGGCCTTCATTCAGCGCATAGTTCAGCAGGGCGGACGTCATGCCCCCGCTGCTGGTGCTGGTTCTGACGTACGGATCAGTCGCCCAGCCTTTGTAGCAGTCCTTGTACACGCCAAGGGGCTCTTTCTCAGGATCCCTTTCCCGGCCGAGGAACCGCTCATCAAGATCCTTCAGGGGAATGTTCCTGCCAGGGCACACCTCGTAGCAGTGACCGCATTCAGTGCAGTCCCTTACCAGGTGTGGCTCAGGCTCGTCCAGGTCGTAGTCAATGGTAATGCTACCGGATGCACATACCCCGACGCAGGTTCCACAGCCCATGCAAAGCCCCTGACCGACTACGTCCTTCTTCAGATCGTCAAAGGTCTTCAACGGTACTACCTCCCACGTTTTGGCATTGTACGGTCTAGATGTCTATGGGCTTTTTAGAAACTGTCGCTAGTATGGTAGCGGGCTAGCATTACCCCTCCTCCCCCGGATGACCCTCTGGCTGAGCCGGGGCCCACATACCCGGACCAGCCGCCGGATGATGCTTCTCCAGCCGGCATGGGCCACTAATGCCAGGAGAACTGCGCGCTGCTTTGATGTCCGCCGGTACCCGATACTGGAGGCCACCATGCGGCGCGGACTCGCCAACTCCGTGATCTCTTCTTCGATGTACTTCGGTGTATGGCGTACTGTCTATTGGTGGGTATCAGCAGAGCAGCCTACTCAGGTACGGCCATATCAGGCTGGCCTGGCTCAGACTGCTTTGCTTCAGGAAAGTACCGCTCCATGATCTCCTTAACAATTGCACACTGAGCAGCCATGTTCCTTCCGTCATTTGCATTGGTTATAATCCCGTGCGCGCCCACAGCCGAGTTGCCCGACTTAAGGTAAACCGGCGAGGCGATCCTCACCATCTCGGGTGCCTCATACGTTCTGATGAAGCCGCCTGATGCCGGCGGGTTGTCGGTATGAAGGTCGATGGGAACGCTAACAGCCTGCCTGAGCGCGGCGATCATGGGAAGCTGCAAGTCACGGATGGGGTTGATGCTGTTAGCTCCCAGTCTCTCAAAGAGCTTGAAGGAAGCAGGGTTGCACGCCCCCATATGAGCCGACAGTTTGATGTGGAGGTTGGCCGGCAGCTCGCCCGCCTTCCTCATCTCGTCCATAACCCAGAGCATACCCTCGTCGTAGACAAGGATCCCCCGCACGCCGAGGTCCACGGCCCTCTTCACGTCCTCGATGGCCCTGACCAACTGCTCCATGCCACGCAGCCGGTAACCCACCCTGACGCCTTGAGAGCTCAGCACGGTGGCGCCGGTGTCGTAGGTTGCCCGCGGGCCGACCGAGAGGTTGAGCTCAACGCCATAGTCCTTGGCTATTGCAATGTACTCCTTTATCTCCTTCTTGGTATGGCGTATGATGCCGTAGGTATCGTCCACCCTGTTTATGTTGAGGTTATACACATTCTTCGCGGTCTCCAGCAGGGCCTTCATCGCCTCGGCCGAGTTGACCGTGGGCACCTCGCTGCGCCAGTGTGCTCCATCGGGGAAGGTCCTGCCCGATGTGGGCAGGTCCCACGCATCCCCTTCAGGCAACCCCAGC
>JBFMGS010000126.1:0-3625 GCA_040752635.1 Bacillota bacterium | reverse complement strand
AAATTCAGCATTTGAGCAGCGAACACGAAGGCGCTCACCACCCCCATAAGAGGGAGCCTCCGTTCCTCAAGCTCCTTCTCTGTCCTCCTCAATGCATGGGCAAGCACCCCCGCTGAGGCTACAGCTGTCGCGGCCAGGGTCTTCGCATCAAGAAAGCCGTCCGGTATATGCATTCCTAACGCCCTCCTTCTTAGTCACCTTCTCATCAACACTACCCGTAACCGGTTTCAACTGCTACTCCAAGAATGTGCCTAACCCAGGCCAGATACATTTTCGTTTTTCGTAGTGCCGGCCATCCAGACATGGGGGCCATCCAAAACCATTGATTACGACCTCTTGTAAGATAGTGCTCAAAAGTCTTGCCAAGTGTCAGGCTGAAACTGGAAGAAACGATATCAAGGGCCTGCTCTTTTTGGAAGTCGTCCACATGCAGCGTGCTACGAAATTGTGATGTGGTAACACGTTTAGAAAGATAGTTCGCTCCCGAACCGGGAATTCCTGCTGAAAGTCTGGCAAAAGACCTCGGCAGGAGAATATGGGGAACCCGGCGAACATGCCGATCAACGCCAATACAGGGATCACAGTACACGGACCAACCCCGATGAGTTTCACACGGAGGGCGTTCAATATGGATGTATCGCGACTGAGGGAAATCCTTCAAAAAGTAAAGCAGGGAGATATGGGTGTTGACGGCGCTCTCGACGAGCTACGGGACCTCCCTTATGAAGACCTGGGATACGCCAAGATAGACCATCACCGTCCGCTCCGCGTGGGCCTTCCTGAGGTGGTCTTCTGCCAGGGCAAGACCCCCGATCAAGTCGCGGGGATCATGCAGCGGCTCTCCCAAAGCCACGCCATCGTAATAGGAACCAGGGCAACTCCCGAGGTATTTGAGGCCGTAAGCCAATGCGCCAAAGACGCTATCTACTTTCCGGAAGCCCGCATCATCGCAATTCGCCGGGAGGCCACGGAACCTTGTCTCAAAGCAATTAGTGGGACGGGCACAGGGGAAAGGCAGAAGAGCAGGGAATCGTGCAAGAACCAGATCAAAGAGGGCCAGCTCAAGAAGGTAAGGGGCACAATATCCGTAGTGAGCGCTGGAACTGCTGATTTACCCGTAGCCGAGGAAGCAGCAGTTACTGCGGAGCTGCTGGGAAACCCCGCGGAGCGCGTCTACGATGTAGGCGTAGCAGGAATACATCGCCTCCTGGATGCCCTTCCTCGGCTCCGGGGCTCCACCGTTATCATAGTGGTTGCAGGGATGGAAGGGGCTTTGCCGAGCGTCGTTGCAGGCCTGGTTGATAGACCCGTAGTGGCAGTCCCTACAAGCGTGGGGTATGGCGCGAGCTTCCATGGCCTCTCTGCGCTTCTGGCTATGCTGAATAGCTGCGCCCCCGGCATTGGAGTGGTGAACATCGATAACGGCTTCGGAGCAGCTATCCTCGCGCATCTTATCAACAGATTATGAGTGGAGGGTGATGCATATACTATGAAGATCGCGTATCTCGACTGTATTTCCGGCATCAGCGGGGATATGATCCTGGGAGCCCTCGTGGACGCAGGGCTCGACCCTCAAGTGCTGAGAGAAGGGTTTGCCCGGCTGCCGATCCTCCCTATTGATATAAGAGTTGAGCGAACCTCCAAGAGGGGCATCATGGCGACAAGGGTCAGGGTGGTCATCGTCGGAGAGCAACACGAGGCACAGCAACACGGGGGAGCCACCGTTGAAGGCCAATACATCGAGCGGTACCACAAAAGACACCATGGGAGGCACCTGCCTGATATACTGCACATTATCCAGGAGAGCACCCTTCCGGACCTAGTGAAACGAGATACAGAGAGGATATTCCTGGAGCTTGCCCGCGCCGAGGGAAAGATTCACGGCATAGCGCCTGAGGAGGTTCATTTCCACGAGGTTGGAGGTCTCGATGCAATCGCCGACATCGTGGGTGCGGCGATAGGGTTCCGAGCCCTGGGATTAGAGGAAATCTGGTGTTCGCCCCTCCCGTTCAACCATGGGGAGGTGGAGACTGAACACGGCTTGTTGCCCCTCCCGGCCCCTGCAACCCTGGAGCTCCTCAAGGGCTTTTACATGCGCCCGAGTGCCTATCAAAAAGAGCTCGTTACTCCTACCGGGGCAGCCATCGTGGCGAGCCTGGCGCGGCCAAGCCAGACATGTCCGCCTACGGAGATTATCGCGGTCGGCTACGGGGCCGGCGATATGGATCTCCCGACTCCTAATGTTCTGCGCTTGATAATAGGGGAGGGCCTGTCTGAGGACCTTTCTAAAGAGAGGCTCCCCCAAGAGGAGATCTCTCATGAGAGAGAGCCTTCTGGCCTTGAAAGGGAAATGGTCTCGGTGGTGGAGGCAAACATAGATGATATGAACCCAGAGTTCTATGGTTACGTCACAGAACGACTCTTCGAGCTGGGTGCCCTAGACGTCACTTTGACCCCCGTATATATGAAAAAGGGGAGGCCGGGCGTGACGTTAAGCGTCATCTGCCCCGACTCCCTCCTCCCGCAAGTGGTAGAGCTCATCATAAGAGAAACAACCACCCTGGGCGTCAGGGTGTACAGGGCTGTTCGTTGGATGGCCAGTCGCAACGTGGTCATTGTCAACACGCCCTATGGGAAGATTCGGGTAAAAAGTGCGTTCATGGGTGAGACCCCTGTAAATCTCGCCCCGGAGTATGATGATTGTAAGGAAGCAGCCAAAAGCCACAACGTGTCTTTAAAGGAGGTCTATGAAGCAGCAAGGGCTGCTGCTCTTAGAGAGTCTCGCTTGACGCCTTCCCTGACGGGAACAGAAGGAGGCCTGGACCAAGGCTGCTGCCATTAAAGGGTCTCGTTCATGCTCCCCGTCCGATAGCCTTGTAGATCCAGGGCCACGTAATTGTACCCAAGCGCCTTGAGTTTCTCTACAATAGCGTTACGGTACTCCATAATAGCCGCCATGTCCTTTTCCTCGACTTCGATACGGGCTATGGTATCGTGATGGCGCACACGAAGCTGACTGAGGCCGAGGGAGCGGAGGAACCTCTCGGCCTCACCTACTTGGGTCAGACGCTCCCTGGTAATGGCCATCCCGTATGGAAAGCGCGACGCAAGACACGCCAGGGCGGGTTTATCCCATGTAGGCAGCCCCCTTTCCCGCGAAAGCCACCTTATCTCCTCCTTTGTAAGATTCGCTTCTCTAAGAGGGCTCCTCACCCCCATTTCGGCAAGGGCCCGCATCCCCGGCCTGTAATCGCCAAGGTCGCTTACGTTAGTCCCCTCTACCAAAACTGCCAGGCCGCGCTCTTCCGCGATCTTGCGGAGTTCCGTGAAGAGCTCCAACTTGCAGTAATAGCACCTGTCAGGGGGGTTTTTCGCAAAAAGCTCAAGATCCACTTCATTGGTCTCCACGACCATGTGCGGCACTCCTACCTGTTCAGCCCTCTTTCTGGCCATCTCGACCTCTTCTTCCAGGTAGGTGGGAGACATCGCCGTAACTGCAAGCAACCTATCCTTCGGCAAGACCTCACGGGCCACGTGCATAAGGAAGGTACTATCCACACCTCCGGAGTAGGCTACGAGCACGCTTCCCATCTCCGAGAGGATCTCCTTGAGTCTAGAGAGCTTG
>JBFMGS010000125.1:2324-3728 GCA_040752635.1 Bacillota bacterium | reverse complement strand
AAGAGGTGAACGGGTAACCGGTGGATATCATCCGGTTAATCCAGGGCTCACGATGGAGGAAGCCTATCATAGGTCATTAGCGAGAGGAGTGTCACCAGAGATGATGAGAAGACGAATTTCCCGCTTGGTTCCAAGAGCCCTTGCGTGCGCACTAGCATTAGTACTCGCGGGGTTGGCCATGGGAGTCAACGCGCCGGCGGCGGCGAAGATCACCATTGTCCACTGGCAGCACCACCACGAGGCAAGAACGCCGGTGCTCCAGGAGATGGCGCGTGAATTTGAAAAGACCCATCCCGATGTCAGCATCAAGGTCGAACCCATTCCTTATGATTCATATTTCGACAAACTCATAACGTCCTTGAGCTCCGGGATCGGTCCGGACGTCTTCCAGATACCGATATCCATGGGCCAGCAGATGGCGCGCTCCGGTATGTTGGTTCCCGTGCCAGAGGACGTGTTGACGACAGAGCAAATCGAAAGGGATTATGTGGCATGGACGATCTCTCAGTTCAAGTACAAGAACGAGTACTACGGGTTGCCCACCGATGTGCAGACGCTTGTACTGTTCATCAACAACAAACTCTACCGCGAGGCGGGATTTGACCCCGCGAAACCCCCGAAAACGTGGAAGGAATTCGAGGCCCAGGCGGTGAAGGGTACAAAAAAGGACGCGTCAGGGCGGCTTATCCAAGCCGGTCTCGACACCCGCTACAAATGGGCGGTATACCAGTTGTTCATGTATCAGAGGATCAAAGGCGACGTTGTGGATGTCGAAGCAAAGAAGGTTCGCTACGACGGCGAGGACGGTCTAGCCGCGTGGCAGTTTGTGGCAGACCTGATGGTGAAGGACGGTGTTGACTCACCGGAGTTTCTGACCGGCCAGAAGAAATTCGAGCAGGGACGGGCGATGTTCTACATAAACCACCCGGTGACCCGCGGCCGCCTGGCGCGCGAGTGCCCGGATATCGAGTACACCATTGCTCCGGTCCCGTCGCCGGACGGTACCCCTGTCACGGTAGGGCATCACTGGGCGTACGTCGTATCCAAGCGTGCTTCTAACCAGAAGGTGGCCTGGGAGTGGGTGCAGTTCCTGACCGGCCGGCAAGGGCAGTTGACCTGGTGCACGAAAGCCGGGGATCTCCCGTCGCTCAAGGAGCTGATTGGCCTGCCCGAGCTTACCGCCGATGCGAATGCTCGTGTCTGTATGGATTCGATGCTCTATGCCCGCCCTTGCCAGCAGGTTACAAGGGCCGAGGTAGACAAGATTCACGCCACCATATGGGATAGCATCGTACTAGGCAAGGCTGCGGTGAGCGACGCGGTGAAAGCGGGCGCCGCTCAGGAGAACCAGGTCCTGGCACGGGTGCTTAAGTAGCCTGGGCGCCTGCGCGATTGGACCGTTTG
>JBFMGS010000125.1:0-2224 GCA_040752635.1 Bacillota bacterium | reverse complement strand
ATTAACGCTTTCCGCGTGTTTACAATTCCATACGTGATGAGCGCAGGGGGGTTCACCTGGGCGACCCCCGGCGGTCCCTTGGATAGCACCCGCGTGCTTGTGCTTCACATTTACGATCTGGCCTTCAGCAAATTCGATATGGGTTACGCTTCTGCCACTGCGTTTGTGCTTCTGGCGATCATCATGGCGGTGACGATTATTCAGATCAAGATCGTGCAGAGGCCTTTCGAATACTAACCGTATGGGGATACGTTGTCAGGCCAGCGTGGCGTTCTCTGCGTAGCGTTTTCGAGGCGCCGAACCCGACGCTTAACGGACTGAGAATGAGAAAAGACGCAACATGCTCAAGGAGCGAGGACAAGTGAAAAGCTGCAACACCTATGTGAACTTCAGCACCAACGTACCACCTGTCACCGGCGTGCCATGGTCGAGAAAACAGCTCACCTCCATTCTTCGTCTGCTGGGATATGGTATATTGCTTGCCGGTGCCGTCTGGACGCTCCTGCCGCTCGCGTGGATGGTGAGTGCGTCCTTCAAGCCTTTATCGGAGGTAATGCGAATCCCACCTACGTGGATTCCTGTCCACCCGACGCTCGACAACTTCCGCCAGGTGTTCGTGCAGTTTCCCTTTGGTCGTTACCTGCTCAATAGCGTTATCGTTGCCACGGCTGTTATCGGTAGCGTGCTCCTAACCAGCGCCCTTGCAGGCTATAGCCTGGCGAAGTTCGATATTCCTGGGAGGACCTTCATCTTCTTCCTGATTCTATCGAGCCTCATGGTGCCGTTTCAGACGCGGATGATCCCCCTATACAAGACCGCGGTCGCGTTACGGCTCGTTGATACGCGTCTCGGAGTGATGTTCCCCTGGCTGGTGGACGCGTTCGGGATATTTCTCATGCGACAGTTCATCGCGACGATTCCTACGGAGTTGATCGAGGCAGCCAGGATCGATGGGGCATCAGAGCCGTTCATATTCTTGCGTGTAATCCTGCCACTGTCAAAGCAAGCACTATCGGCATTGGCGATCTTCACACTCACAGCAAACTGGGAGGAATTCCTGTGGCCGCTTATCGTCTCGACCTCGGACGCTAGCCGGACACTGCCGGTAGGCCTGCAAAGCTTCGCTGAACAATACGGCACGAACATCCACTGGCAGATGGCGGGGTCCGTCATCGCGGTGGCGCCTCTCCTCGTCGTGTTCCTGGTGTTGCAGCGGCAGTTTGTAGAGGGGATTGCCATGACCGGCCTGAAAGGGTAAGCTGGTGCTTGGTAGGAACTGAACTGCGTGGGGCAGGGGGTGAGCCCGGTAGTGAGTACATCCGATAGCGCTGCGCGGCAGGAGGGCGATTTCGGTGGTTACCGCAAGCCCTCTTTTCGTGTGTTCGATTTTCACGCGCATTTTCCCGTAGGCGAGGACTTTGCAAACGAGGACGAATACATTCGCAGGTTCGGACGGAAGAAGTGGGAGACGATCTCCCGTGAGGCCGAGAGGCTTCAGGACGAATGGTGGCAGGCCTGGTCTTTCCCGCAACCTGAGGCTGCTTCCGAGCCGGTCGATGTGCTCATCGCCAGGTGGGCGGCGGAAGTTGACCGCTACGACCTTGATGGCGTGGCTTTTGTCACAGGTGGTGGCAACGATCTTCTGGCCCGGGTCGTGTCGAGCCATCCCGATCGCTTCGTCGGGTTTGCGCACCACAGCCCGGAGACACCGAACTCTGCGACTGAGCTGCGGCGCGCGGTGACCGAGCTTGGTTTCCGGGGATACAAGATCCTGGCGCCCCTCCTCAAGGGCTCTCTTGCGGACGAGCGTCACTTCCCGCTCTGGCAGGCGGCTGAGGACCTCGGGATACCGGTCCTCATACACTTCGGGATACTGGGTGGAGGTGGGGGCATCGGCAACGCACCCAACATCGATCCGCTGGTCCTTCACGACGTCGCGAAGGCCTTCCCGGAGGTCACGTTTGTCGTGCCGCATTTCGGGTGCGGATATACCAGAGAACTGCTGCAGCTTGCGTGGGCCTGCCCGAATGTTTCGGTGGATACATCCGGAAACAACGAGTGGGTACGCTGGTCGCCATACGAGCTTGATCTCAAGAAGCTTTTCCGATTATTCTACGAGACGGTGGGGCCGCGCCGGATCGTGTTCGGGAGCGACTCGAGCTGGTTCCCGAGAGGTTTTGCCCAGCGGTACCTGCTGGATCAGATACGAGCCTGCAGGGAGCTG
>JBFMGS010000124.1:0-3830 GCA_040752635.1 Bacillota bacterium | reverse complement strand
TCCAGTAATCGCGAGGTGTGGGTAATGTGAAGGAACGCAGCTTCAGCGCGTGAATCCCGCATAGTTCCGCCAGTGGGCGGCGGGCTTTGCTCCGCATTATTTTGCGATGAACCTCTGTGGTCGTTGACCAGCAGAGGAGACATCGATGTCGAATACCGATCGCGACCTGATCGCCGAACTCAGGGTCATGCTGACCCGCCAACAAAACAGCCCGGTGGTGGTCGGGAACTATTGCGCCTATGCGCGCTGGTTCCTCGACCATCTTGCGCGGCGGAATATCGCAGTCGCAGATGTGAGCGAAGCGCAGGTGGCGCAATATCTGCGCCATGCGATCGCGCTGTTCCGGAAACGCCATGGTCGACCTCCGGGGCCGTACTGGCACTCGATCCCGCGCTCCGGAATCCACGCGCTGTTGCGGCTTGCCCAGGGCGAGTGGCCACCCACTCCGAAAGTTACATGCGCCGCCGATGCGGCGCGGTTCGCGATCTGCGACGAATACGAGACTTGGCTTCACGAGGAGCGTGGCTTGGCCAAGCCTAGCATTGCGGCGCTGATGTGGGAGGCTCAGCACTTCCTGGCCTGGCAGCTCGGACGATGTGGCGTCGAAAGCCTGATGGAGATGAGTGTCGGCGACATCGACCGTTACATGGACTTGCGCGCGCCGAAACTGACGCGCAAATCGTTGAAAGACGTGGCGGAGCGCCTGCGCTCGCTCTTGCGGTATCTGCACCGGACCGATCGCACCGCGATCGACCTGTCGCCGCACGTCATCGCCCCGCTGCTCTACGCCTATGAAGGGGTGCCCTCGATCCTGGAGCGCAGCCAGATCGCTGCCGTGCTGGAAAGTGCGAGGAAGGATACGACACCGGTTGGGCTGCGGGACCATGCGATCCTGCAACTGCTCGCGACCTATGGCTTGAGGTCGAGCGAGGTACGCAATCTGCGACTCGACGACATCGACTGGCGGGCGGAATCGATCCGCGTCCGGCACACTAAGACACGGGCCTGCTCGTTCCTGCCCCTGATGGAGCGGGTGGGCGAAGCGGTGCTCGCCTATCTGCGCTCCGGACGGCCTGAGACCGACGCCCGGGAAATCTTCATCCGCACGCGCGCGCCCTATCGCAAGCTCGGGATGCTGGCCAGTGCGGTACGGCGGCGGCTTCGCAATGCAGGCGTCAAGCCGCCGGGCAAGTCCGGGCCGCACATCTTCCGCCATGCCCGCGCGGTCGAGATGCTGCGCGCGTCGGTGCCGCAGAAGGTCATTGGCGATCTGCTCGGGCACCGCTCGACCGAGTCGACGGCACCCTACCTCAAGCTCGCCACCGAGGACCTCCGGGCCATCGCACTCGACGTGCCGGGATCGGAGGTGCTGTCATGACGACATGGCCCGATCCCGAACGGCTGTTGATCGCGCGCTATCTGGCAGGTCTTGGCCTGCGCAGCACGAACAGCCGCACCTATTACAAGCAGGTGCTCCACAGCTTCCAGGACGTCGCCGAGCGCCACGCCGAACTCGGCCAGGACGTGCTGGTGGCCTGGTTGCAGATATCGTCCGACAGTTGGGCAGCGTCGACGCGGTTGCACCGCACCCGCATTATCGACCGGTTCCTCGATGACCTTTTGCAAACCGGGGCGATCGACCTCAATCCCGTCGCCGTCCTGCGCGAGGCGTGCAATATCAAGCAGTGCAAACCGGTCTGGCGGGCCTTGGCGTCGGACAGTCCGGTCCGTGCTCTTGCCGAACTGCACCAGCCCAAGCCGTTTGGCAGCGTGCTGGGCGGAATCATGGCCGAGCACGTCGCGCTGATGCGCAACAGGGGATACAAATACACGGCGCAGCCCGTGTGGCTCTTGCGGTTCGACCGGTTCCTGCAGTTGAACCCGGCGCTGCAGGATGGGTCCATCGGGGTGATGCTCGAACACTGGGCGGCGGCGAAAGCCACACGCAATCACGCCGCCGAATGCGAAAAGTTGAAGCGCCTCCTTACGAGGATACTCCGTCACCGGAATCCGTCGATCCCGCCGCGCCGACCGGACCCGCGCCCGCAAAAGGAAGTGGCGAAGCACTGGCGCAAACCTCACATCTACACGCCCGCCGACGTGCGTCGGATGCTCGATATCGCCCGTTCCTATCCTTCGCCACGGGCACCGCTTCGGCCGCTGAGCATCTATACCATGCTGTTGCTGGCCTATTGCGCGGGTCTGCGGCGGGGCGAGCTTGCCCGTCTCGATCTGGGTGACGTCAACCTTCAGGGCGGCACGATTACGGTTCGGCAGACCAAGTTCTTCAAGACCAGAATCCTGCCGCTTCCCGACAGCGTGATGGCCGAGCTTCGGGCCTATATCAATGCACGCCGTCGCGTCGGAGCATCGCAGGATGCGCGCTCCGGCCTGTTCTGGCAAGAGCAGCGCAGTGCAGGTTACACAAGCCAGGCCATCGCTTGCCTGCTCGTCGACGTCATCCGCCGGGCCGGGCTGAAGCCACCGCAAGGACGAACGGGGCCGCGCTTACACGACCTCCGCCACTCGATGGTCGTGAACCGGATCCTCGACTGGTATCGGACGGGCATCAACCCGCAGGATCGCCTGCCGTTCCTCGCAACCTATCTCGGCCATCGGGATATCAACTCCACCCTGGTATACATCACCGTCACGCAGGATCTGCTGCATCATGCCAACGAGCGGTTCCGGGCGGTGGGCGCACCATGCCTCAACCTAGGTGGGGAGGTGCGGCCATGAGCAAGGCCAACCCGTTCCCGAACCTGATGCGCGCGTTCTTCTACGACTGGCTCGTCGAGCAACGCAACGCGTCCATCCACACGGTCCGGTCCTACCGCGATACTTGGCGGCTGTTCCTGCGGTTCGTCGCACAGCGCGGAGCAAAGAAGGTTGCGATGATCACGCTGGCCGATCTGACCGCCAGCGAGGTCGCTGCGTTCCTGAGGCACGCCGAACACGAACGCGGCGGCACGATCGGGACGCGCAACTGCAGGCTTGCCGCGATCCGCAGCTTCTTCAACTTCGTGGCGACCAGAGACCCCGCATCGATCGCGCAGTGCGTCGAGATACTCAACATCCCGGTCAAGCGGGCACCGGTATCGGAACCCTGCTATCTAGATCCGGCAGAGGTGACGGCGATCCTTGCCCAGCCAGACCGTTCGACGCTCGAAGGCATGCGCGATCACGCGTTGCTCTCGTTCCTCTACAACAGCGGGGCACGGATACAGGAGGCGCTCGACCTGTGTCCCGAGGCCATCCGGTTCGACGCGCCCGGCTGCGTGCGGCTCCTTGGCAAGGGCCGCAAGGAGCGCATCTGCCCACTCTGGCCGGAAACCGTACTGCTGCTGAGAAAGCTGCTGGAGCGGCAGCCGCGAGCGCCAAACGAGCGGATGTTCGTCAACCGCTACGGCGAGCCGCTCAGCGCCTCGGGCGTTCGGTTCAAGCTCGCGGCCTATGTGAAGGCGGCCGCAGTGACCGCGCCAACGCTGCGAACCAAGCATGTGACGCCGCACAGCTTCCGCCATGCCACCGCCGTGCACCTCGTCTCCGCAGGCGTCGACGTCACGGTCATCCGTAGCTGGCTCGGTCATGTGAGCCTCGACACCACCAACCACTACGCCAGGGCCAATCTGGAAACGAAGCGGAAGGCGCTGGAACAGGTCGACGCTCCCACAACAATGGGCCATCCGCCGTCATGGAAGCGGGATGCGAGCCTGCTCGCCTGGCTCGACACGCTCTGAAATAATGCGAAGGAATGTGGGCGGGAACGGCGCAAAACCGCACATCCGGCCGCGTTCCTTCACATTACCCACACCTCGCGATTACTTGAC
>JBFMGS010000123.1:0-3887 GCA_040752635.1 Bacillota bacterium | reverse complement strand
GGAGCTCATATACGTTCGGCCCCCATCGCTATCCCTCGCACGGTGCCACTACCACCCGTATCCACCGCCAGAACCGGGGCAAGGTCTCGGCGTCTCCTTTTTCCGGGCTTATGGAAAAGCTGCTGATCTCGGGCGCTGCTGTAAGAATCGATCTGGCTTCCCCCAGCGCCTTGCCTGCCAGCGTCCGGGAAAGCGCCGTCGGCTCGATGTGCGTGACAACGGTTCCGCTGGCAAGCGCCTCGACCACCGCGTTATCCGCGTCCACCTTCTTTGACTCTACGACCTCGACCTTCACTTCAGGAGAGATCACCCGAGCGCCGCCTGCTAGTACCAGGACAAACTGCCCGCTTGCGACCTTCGACACGTCTGCACTGCTTATCGCGAGCGCCCGCGCGTGCACCCGGCAAGACGCCCGTAGTTCCGATGCTGGAGCGAGGGGAGCCTCGTTGAAAACAGGCTCTTCCTGATCCACGATGATGGTTTCCTTGGGCACAAACCTGTCCCCCAGCGCCTTCTCCAGCAAAGCCCCGGAGCTCGCCTTAAGCGCCTCGGCCTTCAGCCGCTTTCGAGCCACTTCGAAGTCTGATTCAGCGACCACAGGAGTGATCTTATCCTGGCCTCCCGAGAGAGGTTCCGGATTTATCACTTTAAGCCCCGAGATGCGCTTCTCTACCACAACCATGATGCGTCCGGCCGCAACGTTTCCCCTGGCCCCGGGTTCTTCAGCTTCAACGTTCACCTCAGCCATGCCGGCATCTACGCCAACCGCCTGGTTCATGAAATACTTCACGCGGGATGCCGGCACCACAACGCTTGCAAGGGTTACAAACCTGGCACCTCCAGGCGTTGCCAGTAGCGTGCCGCCGGGCACAGTGGTGGATTTGGAGCCTTCGTTTATGAAGACTACAGACCCCCTGGCTTTCGTGATGCCGACGGACACCGAACCCGAGGTCGGGACTGTAACGGAGACTTCAAACACGTCTTCGACGACCTGCGCAGGTATTCGTCCGCCCTCAACGTCTACCTTGTCTGTGGATGTGGACGCATGAATGAGAGCTTTGGTGCGCACAGAGGAAACCCGGGGCGAGACAACAACGGTGACCCTCGGCCATAGGATGTAAAACGTCCCCAATATCAAGAAAGCCGCCAGGGCCGCCATCGCTGTAAACCCCGGCGGAAATGCGCCATGCTCGCGCCGTTGGGGCTCCCGCCGCCCCAACACGATGCGCTTCCTGCCCTTTACCTTGAGAACCCGCTTCGGCGCCGCCACTTGCCTATCTTCCCTCAAGGTAGTACCTGACGAGTTCCTCGATGATCTCGTCCCGCTCAAGCTTGCGAACCAGGTTGCGCGCACCCTTATGACTTGTTATGTACGTGGGGTCGCCAGACATGAGGTACCCGACGAGCTGGTTTGTGGGATTGTACCCCTTTTCTTTGAGGGCCTGGTAAACCTCAAGAAGCAGCGCTCTGACGCTCACCGCGTCTTCAGGGACAACCCGAAACGTCTGGGTCTCGTCAAAAGGGCCCTTCATAACGGCGTCACGCTCCCGGCGTTAGGCTTCGCCTAGCATATTCTTCGCCTTCTGGTATTCTCCTCTGCGGCAGGGCCGAAAATACCCGCGCCGACGTTGCAGGTCAGCGACGGCGGCGTTCGGATGAGTCGTCTATTGCAGTAACATGCGCTCTATCTGGACCTTTGCTTGCGCGAGGGCTTCTTGCATCTTGGCAGCGTCCTTGCCGCCTGCCTGAGCCATGTCAGGCCTTCCTCCGCCGCCTCCCCCGGTAGCCCTGGCGGCCGTCCCCACTATGTCACCGGCTCGAAGGCCCCGGTCTATGAGGTCCTTCGTAACCATGGCTACGAACAGCGCCTTCCCGTCAGTGCGCGACCCCAGCACCACGGCCCCTGAAGCAAGCCTTGACCGCACCTTATCGGCAAGTTCGCGCAAAGCTGCTGCATCGAGCCCGTCAGCCCGGGCGACGACGATTTTCGAATTGCCGATATGAGTCGCGTTGTCAACGAGCGTTTCGATATGTGACGCCGCCACCTGCATTTTGAGGAGCTCTATCTCTTTCTCGCGCGCCTTGAGCTCCGAAGCAAGCTTTTCAACCTTTTCCGGAAGCTCCTCAGGCCGGCTCCTGACTATCCTTGCAGCGGCCTCGAGCGTGCTTTGCTGCATTCTCACGTAGTCCAGCGCTTTCCGCCCTGTAACAGCCTCAATCCTTCTTATCCCGGCAGCCACGGCGCCTTCAGATACTATCTTCACAAGCCCGATCTGGCCGGTGCGAAGCACGTGGGTGCCTCCACACAGCTCATGGCTACAATCGGCTATCTTTACGACCCGCACCCGTTCACCATATTTCTCGCCAAAGAGCGCCATGGCGCCGGTCGCCCTTGCTTCCTCGAGAGACATTTCCACCGGCTGCACGTCGAGGTCTGCCAGCACCCAGCCGAGGACGAGATCCTCAACCTGTCTCAGCTCTTCCTCCCTAACAGCCGAATGGTGAGAGAAGTCGAACCGGAGCTTATCGTCGGCCACGAGCGAACCCGCCTGGAACACGTGGTCTCCCAGCACGCTTCGGAGAGCTGCATGTAACAGGTGCGTAGCGGTGTGGTTTCTTGCAATGGCAAGACGCCGGTCCATGTCAACCTCGGCCTCTACAATGTCTCCCACGGCTATGCTGCCGTCCTCCATGGTTGCCCGGTGTATGATTATGGCATCGGACGCCCGCACGGTAGCGAACACCTCCGCCTTACCGGCTCTGCCTGCGATAATCCCGGAGTCGCCGACCTGTCCGCCTCCCTCGGCGTAAAACGTAGTGTTATCCAGCACGATCTCGACGTCCTGGCCGCTCGATGCCTGACTCACAGGCTCACCATCAACGAAGAGTGCGAGGACCATGGCGTTCGCCGAGGTTCTCTTGTAGCCCACGAACCGCGTCGAAAGCCCCGATAGCGCCTGCGCTTTTGCAGTCGAGAGATCACCCATGTACCCGAGGTCACGCCGCGCGGCCCGCGCCCGCTCGCGCTGTTCCTCCATTGCCACAGCGAAACCTTCGTCGTCCACGGTCATGCCGCTCTCCTCAGCTATCTCGCGCGTAAGCTCGATGGGGAATCCGTAAGTATCATAGAGCCTGAAAGCGTCCTCGCCGGGCACAACCGCCTTTCCCTTCTGGCGCAGAGTGGCGATGATATCTTGCAACATGCTGGTGCCCTGGTCGAGCCTGCCAAGAAACCGCTCTTCCTCAGTGGAGACAGTCTTTCGTATGTGTTCTTGCCTTTCCACAAGTTCGGGATATACGTCGCCCATAACCGACGCAATAACATCGGCGAGATCTGCGAGGAAGGGCCGGGTGATCCCGAGAAGCCTTGCGTGGCGCACCGCCCGTCTTATCAATCTGCGTAACACGTAACCTCTGGCTTCATTCGTAGGCAGGACGCCGTCGGCGAGGAGAAACGTTGCTGCACGAGCGTGGTCGGTGATGATCCGAACCGAAACATCTTGCTCCCGGGACTTCCCAAGGGTGACGCCGCCTGTCTCTGCCACGGCGCGCGCGACCGGCCCGAGCAAGTCGCCTTCAAAGACCGTCGGCACGCCCTGCATCACTGCGGCGATGCGCTCGAGGCCCATGCCGGTATCGATTCCTTTTCTCTCGAGAGGACGGTAGTTTCCCTCTTCGTCGTGGTGGAACTGGATGAAAACCAGGTTCCATATCTCCATGAACCTGTCGCAATCGCAGCCAAGCTCGCAGCCGGGCTTGCCGCACCCGAACTCCTCGCCCCGATCCACGTGGATCTCGGAGCACGGGCCGCACGGGCCGATGCCTATCTCCCAGAAGTTGTCCGGCTTGCCGAACCTCTTTACCCGCTCAGCCGGCACCCCCACGGT
>JBFMGS010000122.1:2686-3978 GCA_040752635.1 Bacillota bacterium | reverse complement strand
GATGGACTCCATGGAGGCCCTCACGACTACCTCCTCGTTGAATATCCTCACGCTCGTTGCGCCCTCCTGAAGCTGGCGCCCCAAAGTCCCGCGAGCCTGGAACCCCACGAACAGCACGGTGCACTCCGGCCTCCACAGGTTGTGCTTGAGGTGATGCTTGATCCGACCGAAGTTGCACATCCCGCTCGCTGAAATGATGATAGCGCCGCCCGTCACATCGTTCAAAGCCCGGGATTCTTCGACCGTCCGCACATAATGGAGGCCCGGGAAATCGAACGGGTCGCCTCCTGCCTCGATGAGCGCAGTCGTCTCGACGTCAAACTCTTCCCTGAATCTCTCGAATACCTCGGTTGCCGACACTGCCATGGGGCTGTCTATGAAAACCTTAACCGGGGGGATCTCGCGCCTCTGAAGAAGCGTCGCAATGTCGTACACGACGTCCTGCGTTCTGGCTACCGCAAATGCGGGGACGATCACGTTGCCGCGCCGTTCCAGTGTGCGGCTGATAACCCCCTTGAGCTTCTCCATGCTGCTCATGCGGTCTTCATGAACCCGGTTCCCGTATGTAGATTCAACGACCAGAAAATCCGCCTCTGCTACAAACTCGGGGTCTTTGATTATGGGCTGGTTGACGTTGCCGAGGTCGCCCGAGAACACCAATTTCGGTCCGCGAGAGGCGGGGTCGAGCTGGACTTCGATTATGGCCGATCCGAGGATGTGTCCTGCCCGCCGGAATCGCACGCTTACCTCTGGGTTGAGCCCTATTGTCTGCCCGAAAGGGAGCGCTTTGAAAGAAGAGAGGCACTTTGTGGCATCGTCCACGGTGTAGAGGGGTTCGAACGGCGCCTCGCCGGCCCGCCGGGCTTTACGCTGCTGCCATCCGGCTTCGAGTTCCTGGATGTGGGCGCTGTCTGGGAGCATTATCCTGCACAGTTCGATGGTCGCCGCGGTGGTATAGACTTTCCCCTGGAACCCAGCCTTGAAGAGGCGTGGGATGAGGCCGCTGTGGTCGATGTGTGCGTGTGTGAGAAGCACGAAATCTAGGGCTTCCGGATCAAACGGGAACGGCCTGTGGTTAAGTTCTTCGATAGCAGGCGTCCCCTGGAACATACCACAATCCACAATGAACCTGGTGCTGTCCGCATCGATGTAGTAGCACGACCCTGTTACAGTGCTAGCTCCCCCTACAAACTCGAGCTTCATGAGACAACGCCCTTTCTACATGGTATTCCCTGTTATCCCTGCTAGGGCTTGTACCTACTACTTTAGACTTCTTTCCCCAAAATCCTGCC
>JBFMGS010000122.1:0-2586 GCA_040752635.1 Bacillota bacterium | reverse complement strand
CCGGTAACTGAGTCCATCCTCGTGCTGTCCAGGAGAATCATGCCGCTGTTCTATGTCAAGACAGAGGAACCGGTGCTGACGCTGACTTTTGATATCAGTTGGGGCCACGAGACGGCTCCGCGCGTTCTCGAGATACTACGCGAGAAGAATGTAAGAGCCACCTTCTTCTTATCAGGTCCCTGGGCGAAGCGGCACGCTGGGCTTGTGGAGGAGATCGGCAAGGCAGGCCATGACATAGGAAGCCACGGGGATGCTCACGTAGATTTGAGCCGTTATCCGAGAGACGTTGTCGAGGAGAACATCAGGACCGCTCATGAAGACCTCCTCAACACAGCAGGCCGGGTCTCACCTTTTTTCCGCCCTCCGAACGGCGACTACGACGATGTTGTCGTAGAGACCGCGAAGGCGTGTGGGTATGAAACAGTTATCTGGGCTGTGGACTCGCTCGATTGGAAGAACCCGGGCGCGGATTACATGGTAGATCGCGTCCCGAAACTCGCGTTCAAGGGCGCTATCATCCTCATGCATGCAAGTGACTCCAGCAAACAGATACATGAGGCCTTGCCTCGCATAATCGACGGCCTAAGAACAAAGGGCTACAAGTTGGTGCCACTCTCGGAGCTTTTGACGTATGGGGAGCCCGGCCGGAATGACCCGAGATAAGCAAGCCTCTGAGCGGCTCGCTGTCAACGGCCGCCCGGGCCCGGCGGCGAGTACCGGCAAAGGATGCCCACATTCGCGTACCCTGCACACTTTTCGGCGCAGGGCAGGACGCGCAGGATCTTGAAATCGAAGCGGCGGAAGCCCTTGGATGTGATGACGTTCTCTATCATTACGTCTGCCACCTTCACAGGGCGCTGGCCCCCGATGAAGATGATCTCCCCCGGGACCCCCCGCCCAACCTTTCCCGCATTGATGTCCACCAGCACGTCATAGGAGATCTCACACGGCCTGTAGGCAAGATGGTACATGCTGCCGGGACCCAGGGTCCGCAGGTTATCCACGGTCCACTGGATCTTGACGACCATTTGCAGCACCTTGGAATGTGGTGCCTCGGGCTCCATCAAGAGCGCCTCCGCCTTCAGCGTTGCAGGCTTCTGATTTTCTCTCGAGTTTAAAGGAAACGGGGATCTTCCTTATACGATATGCTCCCTTCCCCCTGAACGTGCTGCCTGATTCTCTCAGGTACATTGTCATCAATCCTCCAAACAACCCATATGCCGCGACCCGGGTGGGCATAGGGTTCAAGAGATCTCAAGCCCATGCGCCTCTAACAGGGCCCTATCCTCAAGTAGGTCGCAAGTAGCCCCACAGGCCACTACGCGACCGCCATCCAGGATAAGGCAACGTTCGCATAGTTCAATCACCAGGCCGATATCATGGGTAGCTATCACCTTAGTGAGGGACAAGCTCCGGAGGAGCCCGATGAGTCGTCGTCGGGCTCGTGGGTCCAGGTTGCTTGTAGGTTCATCCAGAACCAGGACCTCAGGATCCATGGCCAGGACAGTAGCTATGCTTACCCTCTTTTTCTCGCCAAAACTGAGGTGATGTCCTGACCTCTGTTCAACGCCTACCATCCCTACAGAAACGAGAGCCCATGCCACTTTCTCGAGCACCTGCTCCTTTGTCAACCCCATACTTATCGGCCCAAAGGCAACGTCATCAAATACCGTAGGCATGAAAAGCTGGTCATCCGGATCCTGAAAGACAAGACCAACCTTTTGCCTTATTAAGGGAAGGCTCCTCCCATTGACCGGCATCCCGAAGACTTTGACCTCGCCATTCCCCCGCAACACGCCGTTTAGATGAAGCAATAAGGTGGACTTTCCCGCTCCATTCGGCCCGATGATCCCCAAGCATTCGCCGCGGTATACTGTAAAGCTCACCTCTTTTAGGGCTTGTGTCCCATCGGGATAGGAGTAGGTTAGCCCTTTAATTTCGATGGCTACCTGGGCCTTGGTAAGAGATTCCGCCTTATCCACAATCGCAACCACACTTTCGCACAGATCACGCATCCACCACGGAGGAATGAACATATCCGCAACATACGAGCAAACATTCTCACGCCTAGCGGGTATCTGCGCAACAACCGGATATTCCCGCCACACGCTAAGTTGCTTAACCTAAGGGGGCAAAGCGCACTCCGTAGAGGAGCCCCAACATGATCATCAGAAAGAAGGCATCCCTTGGCGCAAATCGAAGATCCTCCAGGGTCCTGACCTCGCCATCAAAGCCCCGGGACTTCATGGCGAGATATACCCGTTCCCCCCGCTCATAGGCGCGAAGGAAAAGGTTCGCGATCATGCCGCCCACAATCCTTAACTTATAGGCTCTACGATCCGATCCCCCGCAATCGCGGGAGTCCCTTGCGCGCTTCATCCTCACGGCCTCGTCGGCAAGAATGGAAATATAGCGATAGGCGAAGGAAAGGAGGACTACCATCACTCTAGGCATGCCCAGCCTCGCAAGCCCCTTTAGAAGCCGGGGAAACCTCGTGGTGCACGTCAAGACCGCCATGGCAAGCGCAGAGAGCCAGGATTTTATGAGGATATTCCATAGGACTATAAGTCGCACCCCATTTGGGCC
>JBFMGS010000121.1:0-4082 GCA_040752635.1 Bacillota bacterium | reverse complement strand
GCCAGGCGGGCTAAGGCCGCCGGCTTTGATGCGGTCGAAATCCATGGAGCGCACGGTTATCTCATAAGTGAATTCCTGAGTCCCTACGCCAACAAACGGACTGACGAGTACGGCGGCTCACTCGATAACAGGATGCGGTTTCCGCTTGAGGTGGTCCGCGCCGTGAGGCAGGCCGTGGGGCCTGATTATCCCCTGATATACCGGATGAACGCCGAGGACAAGGTGCCCGGAGGGCTCACCCTAGACGAGACGAAGCCGTTCGCTGCGCGGCTCGAGCGAGAGGGGATCAACGCGCTGCACGTGTCGGCGGGCGTGTACGAGTCCGTGGCGTGGATAATCCAGCCGATGTCCTTGCCGCGCGGGTGCCTTCTGGACCTAGCTCAGGGGATTAAGTCAGTTGTGAAGATCCCTGTGATTGCTGTTGGACGTATCAACGATCCTCAGGTCGCGGAAACAGCCCTGTCGGAGGGAAAGGCTGACCTGATTTCTTTTGGGCGCGAGCTTCTAACCGACCCTGACATGCCCAGGAAAGTGACGGAAGGCCGGCTCGGCGAGATTCGCAGGTGCATCGCTTGCTGCCAGGGCTGCATCGACGAGCTCTTCCAGAACCATCCAATTACCTGCACCGTTAATCCCCGCACGGGGTTCGAGGCCCGATTCACGTTCTCGAGAGCGCCGAGGGCCCGAAGAGTTCTCGTGGTAGGCGGCGGCCCGGCCGGGATGGAGGCGGCGAGGGTGGCAGCGATTCGCGGCCACAACGTCACCCTCTGGGATAAGGCCGCAAGCCTTGGAGGACAGTTGCCGCTTGCGTCGGCCCCACCTCAGAAGGGCGAGATCACCACGTTCCTGGATTTTCTCATGAAAGAGGTGAGCAGGCTCAAGGTCAACGTTCAAGTCAACAAGGAAGCCACTCTCGACGCAATTCGTGCCGAGAGGCCTGACGTGGTAGTCATCGCAACCGGAGCCAGGCAGGCAAGGCTGAACGTGCCCGGGGCTGACCGCAAGAACGTCGTGATGTCCTGGGACGTGATCGCAGGCAAGGCCCAGGTAGGCAAGAAAGTAGCGATAATCGGCGGAGGCCTCGTGGGGTGCGAAACCGCGGAGCTCTTAGCGGAGAAAGGGCACGAGGTCACTATCGTGGAAATGCTGCCGCGGATAGGGTGGGACATAGGCCCCATCGTGGGATCGCTGTTGTTCGACCGCCTGGAGAAGCGCGGCGTGAAGACTGTGACCGATGCCAAGACCACCGCCATCGGGGACCGCGATATAACCGTAGAGAAAGGTGGGAAGACCGAGACGCTTTCAGGTTTCGACACGGTAGTTCTCGCGGTAGGATCAGTTCCCGAAGACACTCTCGCCAACCAGTTAGAAGGCTCGGGGATCGATTACTACGTCATCGGAGACGCCTGGAGGACGCGGCGCATAACCCATGCTGTCTACGAAGGCCTTCGCGTCGCTCACGAGATTTGACACCCTTTGAATCCCCGCAGAGTTTCCTTTCATGAAGTTACCTTTACGGGAGGTCCCGACCTCGAAAGTCTTATGGGGCGGGCCCTCCCGCGCCCATATATACGGTGAATCTTCGACGTCGCTCGATTCAAAGTTGGCAATTCCCCTTAAAGTCGCCTCTGTTTCCCCTGTCCGGGATCATCAATCTTCCTAGCCCTTGCCCATGTTGGAACCACCCGCCTCACACTCTCCGTCGGCCTCTCCGGCTAACTCCGCGCCTCCGGGAAGGGATTACCACCGATGGTGTTGAATGAAGGAAAGGCCACGCATAAGGAATAGGTCGATCAGGATGTGGCAGGGAAGGGGGTGAGATCGTGGGCGCAAAGCCTCTCATCCTCGGGCACCGGGGAGCATCAGACGCGGCGCCGGAAAACACGCTTGCCGCATTTCAGGCGGGCCTTGACGTCGGGGTGGACGGTTTCGAGTTGGACGTGCAACTCTCCAGCGACGGAGAGCTCGTGGTAATTCACGATGAAAGGGTGGACAGGACGACGAGCGGCAAGGGGTGGGTGAAGGACATGACCCTTGCCGAGCTCAAGAAATTGGACGCAGGGTCATGGTTTAACCCCAAGTTTGCGGGGGAGAGAATACCGACTCTCGGGGAAGTCCTGGAACTTGTGGCCGAGAGTTGCGCGCTTATCAATGTCGAGATCAAAAGCGGAGTAGTCTTATACCCTGGCATTGAAGCGAAGATCATCAGTCTGCTGAAGAAGTTCCGTGCCATAGATAAAACCGTGCTTTCGTCATTCAACCATTTCTCGCTTAGAACAGCTAAGGTTATAGATCCCGCGGTGAAAACGGGAGTCCTGTATATGGAAGGGCTTGTTGACCCCTGGGTGTATGCGAAGCAAGTGCCCGCCGACGCGCTCCACCCGGCGTTTTACGCTGTGGTGCCCGAAATCGTAAAAGGCGCGCACGCGGCGGGCCTGACGGTGAACACCTGGACGGTGGATAAGCCGGATGACATGCGCAGAATGATCGCCTGCGGCGTTGACGCAGTGATCACCAACTGCCCGAAGGTCATGCTTGATATCGTGAAGGAGGAATGATCGGGTGAAGCTGAACTACGGGAGGACTTTCGTTCTTGGCCTGGGCTTCCTTGGCATTACGCTGAGTTGGTCCATCTACAACTCCTACGTTCCCATTTTCCTCTCCGAGCTTCTCAAGGATGCCGCGTATCGCACCACCCTGGTCGGCCTGATCATGACGTTCGACAATATCGCAGCGATAACTCTGCAGCCCTACTTCGGCGCATTGAGCGACAGAACCTGGACCAGGGTGGGGCGCAGGATGCCTTTCCTCCTTGTGGGAGTCCCTGTCGCTGCGGTGTTCTTCGCGCTGATCCCATTTGCCAGGGTGGCCCTGGCGGCCATGATCCCCATTATCATCGTCATGAATGTTGCCATGGCAGCTTTCCGGGCGCCCACGGTGGCCCTGATGCCCGACATAACCCCTTCCCCCCTCCGCAGCAAGGCTAACGGCATAATCAATTTCATGGGGGGTCTCGGGGCGCTTCTTGCATTCTTCGTGTTTTCTCAGCTTTACAAGATGGATCCCGGCCTCCCGTTCGTTGTGACCGGGGCGATCATGGTTCTCATTGTTCTCGTCCTGCTCAGGACCATACAGGAATCGCGCGATGTAGACACCGGTGAGGGGAAGGCTATCGGTATCCTCGAGGCGATGCGCGAGGTCTGGACCGATAGAGACAGCAGCGCCAGGCGGTTGCTCCTCGCGATATTCTTCTGGTTTGTCGGATGGAGCGGCGTTGAAGCTCTCTTTACTCTCTACGGCGTTGAAGTCTGGGGAATGACGGCGTCGGCGGCTTCGTTCGCCTTGGGGTTTTTCTCCCTGTCTTTCCTTGTCTTTGCCATTCCGAGCGGCTTCATCGCAAGCGCCATTGGACGGAAAAACACAATACTGGCAGGCGTCGTCGGTCTCGGCGTTATGCTTGCAGCCATGAGGTTTGCCACGCCTGGGTTCGTGCTCACGGGGTTGCTGCTCCTCGGCGGCGCGTTTTGGGCGCTTGTGAATATCAACTCGTACCCGATGGTCGTCGATATGACCAGCAAGGCGAAAACAGGGGCTTACACGGGCCTGTACTATTTCTTCTCCGCCCTCGCGGCGATCGTCGCCCCGCCGGTTTTCGGGTGGTTCATGGACATCCTGGGTAACCGCGCAATGTTCCTGTGCGCCTTCCTGAGCTTCGTGGCTGCATTTGCGTTCATGCTCGGCGTGAGGCGGGGAGAAGCGGTTACGCCGCCTCGGAGCAGCGACGGGAAGGTGATAGTCGGAGCATAGAGCACAACGGAACCGGCGGTCGCCCCCGCCAGCCGCCGAGGCGCACGCAGCTCTGTCGGGGAAGCGACCTCGCGGAGGCCAACGACACGAGCCCCGCGAGGCAGCGGAACGCGACAACGTGACAACGCGACGGGAACGCGATGGACGACGCGACGGCGCGACGGCGCGACGGAGGGATCTTTACATAGCAGCCGGCCTGTGCTATACTCTGAGTGCGGTCCGGCTGCTTGGGCCGATGTTTGTGTTAACCTCTCAAGGAACAGCGGCCCTGGATA
>JBFMGS010000120.1:0-4083 GCA_040752635.1 Bacillota bacterium | reverse complement strand
ATCAAGGTCAAGGCGTGTGGCATCTGCGGAAGCGATGTCCACATGGCGCAGGCTGATGAAGAGGGCTACATTTTATACCCGGGGCTCACGGCCTTTCCGTGCACGCTAGGGCACGAGTTCTCCGGGGTGGTGGTGGAAGCCGGCAAAGACGCGATAAACAAGCGCACGCGGAAACCCTACGAGCCCGGAGAGGCAGTGTGCTCCGAGGAAATGCTCTGGTGCGGATCGTGCCGCCCATGCGCGGACGGTTTCCCGAACCAGTGCGAAGCCCTTCAGGAACTGGGTTTTAGTTGCGACGGGGCGTTTGCCGAATACATAAAGGTTGACGCGAGGTACGTGTGGAGCATCGAAGAACTTAGGGAGAGGTATTCCGGGGACGACGTGTTCGTCGCTGGCGCTCTCGTCGAGCCGACGTCTGTAGCGTATACGGCCGTGATCGATTGCGCTGGAGGCATCCGCCCCGGGGATAACGTCGTCATCTGCGGCGGCGGGCCCATCGGGCTTGCGGCTGTGGCGATAATGAAGCGCGCTGGCGCCGCAAAGGTTATACTTTCTGAGCCTGCGTCTCGTCGCGCGGAACTCGGCAGGAAGATGGGCGCAGACCATGTCATCAACCCGGTCGATCAGGATTTCGCCGAGGCTGTCCTCGACCTCACGAAGGGCGTGGGCGCGAAGCTTTACCTTGAGGCGACCGGCCTTCCTGCAAAGGTATGGCCTGGCATCGAGCAGGCGATCTGGGAGGGTAAGACGATCGAGGCGACGGTGTCTATAGTTGCCAGGGCCGACGCGAAGATCCCGCTGACAGGCGAGGTCTTCCAGGTGAGACGCGCGAGGGTCGTCGGCTCCCAGGGCCACTCGGGCCACGGCACGTTCCCGAGGGTCATAAGCTCGATAGCGTCCGGCATGGACGTCTTGCCCCTCGTCACGAAGAGGATCACTCTCGACGAGGTGCCGGAGAACGTCATAAGGCTTCAGACCGACAGGAGCGAGTGCAAGATAACAGCGCTGCTCTAGACGCAGGAGGGCTTGGTATGAAAGAGAAGGCCATGCTGGCAGCGGTTTTTGAAGGCGACGGCAAGCTTGCGGTGAAAGAAGTGCCGGTTCCCACCATCCAGAAAGAAGACGAGGTGCTGCTCCAGGTCGAAGCCGCTAGCATCTGCGGGACCGACGTGCATATCCTGGAGGTTCCGCCAGGGCATCCGGCTACGCCCGGGTCCATTCTCGGCCACGAGTACGTTGGGACCGTTCTCAAGGTAGGCCCCGCTGTGGAGGGGCTTCAGGAGGGGGACAGGGTCGTCGTCGATCCCAACCTGACCTGCGGGAGATGTCGGTATTGTCGCATGGGCATGCCGAACATGTGCGAGAACATGACCACTCTGGGGATCTACCTTGACGGTGGGTTTGCCAAGTATAACGTGGCCCCGTCCAGGGCGCTTCACAAGATATCTGGCTCCGTGCCGCCCGAGACGGCTGTTTTCGCAGAACCCCTGTCATGCGTTGTTAACGGCACGCAGAAGGTACGCCTTCACCCGGGGGAATCGGTGGTGGTCCTCGGCGCAGGGCCCATCGGCCTCTTGTTCATCCAGGTGTTCCGGGCGGCCGGGGCGGGGAAGATAATCGTTTCAGAGGTGGCTGAGATAAGGGCCGAGGCGGCCCGGAGGAGCGGAGCGGACCTCGTGGCCGATCCGCGCGCCGGGGACTTCAAGGATAAGGTGATGGCGGAAACGGGAATCGGCGCTGATGTCGTCGTGGACGCGGTCGGATCTTTGTTGCCTACGGCGCTCGAGCTTGTGAGGCGGGGCGGTAAGGTGCTCCTCTTCGGCATGAACCAGGCGGCTGCGCCCGGCGTGGCGCAGTACTACATAACCCGCCACGAGGTCGCAGTGCTTGGCACCTACATAGCAAAGTACACGTTCCCGCCTGCCATCAAGGTGCTGGAGAGCGGGGCTATCAATACGAACGCCATGATAACGCACCGCGTCGGGGTGGCGAACATACACGAAGGCTTTGAGGCGATGAGGTCCGGCAAGGCTGTGAAGGTAGTTGTTACGCCGGGCTGATTCAAGCGTAGAAGCTTTCAGCGCTTCCCGGAGGTCAGTGGCGTGGGCGCTGTATCCGTTGCATCCGAGAGCTACGGCTCCTGTGGCGCACCACAGCGGCCCCGAGGAGATTGTGCAGGCACGGTGATTCCCGGTGTTTAATGTCTTCAGTTAGGAGATTCAAAGGAAGGAGCATGTTGGCGTGGGTAAATGGGAGATTCCTCCGAGGAAAGGGCACATGGATGAACCGTCAGGCGTCTATCTGCAGAACATGACGATGAAGCAGATAGAGGAGAGGCTGAAGAAGGACGACATCTTGATCATCCCGGTGGGTTCCACTGAAAACCACGGGCCGAACGCCTGCATCGGGGAGGACACTTTTCTCGTGACGAGGATGGCCGAGCAGGTGGCACTCAGGACCGGGTGCACGGTTGCCCAGCCCACCTGGTATGGGTCTCACCCGTTCCATCACATGGGTATGCCGGGCACGGTGATTGTGACCGAGGAGGTCTTCTGCGGGCTTTTGAAGTGCATGATGGCGGGTTTTTGGAACATGGGATTCCGCAAGATGATCCTCCTCAACGGTCACGGGCAGGAGTATGTCATTCCAACTGCGATCCACCAGTTCGGCAAGACCTACCAGGTGCCGGCCATCATCATAAACGTCAACTGGTACCATGCGGTGCAGGACCACTTCAAGCTGAAGTCCGAGGGCGGGGTCTATGAGACGCCGTTCATCCATGCAGATGAAGTGGAGACATCGTGGTCGCTGGCGCTATTCCCCGAGCTCATGGACCAGTCCAAGGCTGTGGACACAAAGCCCAGGGGATACCTGCCGGAAGGGCATGTGGATAAGGCCGGTAACCTGCTCCACAGGCCCATAGCCTGGTATGGGCATATCGGGTGCGGCCCTGCGGAGTATGCGGCGACCCCCGAAGGGTGCGTTGGCAGGGCGACGCTTGCGGATGCCGAGAAGGCACGGCCTGGTGTGGAGGCGGTGCTGGACTACCTTGTCAAGCTGCACGATGATATCCTGAAAGCCTTCCCGCCGGGCAAGCTGCCGCCCATCGAGGACATGAGCCAGCGCCAGAGGGAGGATATCGAGGCCGTGCTCAAGGGGCCCCTTGCACCCGGAGGGAGGAGCATTTACTCGCTTGCCTATCCGCCAGCGTAGGTTCCGGCGCGGGCGTGCCACAGGCGGGACTTCCGAGTGGGCGACAGATGAGACTTCCGTGCAGGCTTAGATTCCGAGGCTACTTTAGCAGTTGGCGACGACCACGCTATCGAGAGGGATCACAAAGTGAAGCTGAGCATTGTGGTTAACGGGACGCCAAGGGCAACTTCGCTTGCTGCGGACATGCCGCTGGGAGACGCGATAGCGCTTGCGGCAAGCGTGGGATTCGACGGCGTGGAACTTGCGATAGCGAACCCGCTGGACGTGGACCACGCAGCACTAAAGGAAATGCTGGCGACCTATGGGCTGGACGTGCCGGCGCTCGGCACGGGCGCGGCATACCGCGAGGGGCTAAGCCTGTCCCACCGGGACGCTTCGCGGCGCGAGGGCGCCGCGGCGAGGTTGAAGGCCCACGTCGACCTGGCAGCGTCCCTTGGAGCGGCTGTGATAGTCGGGCTCATCTGCGGACGCACGGCGGACGGCCTCGCCCGGGAGGATGCTCTTTCCTGTATCAAGGTGGGCCTTCAGGAAGTAGCGCGATACGCCGCCCCTCACGGGGTCAGACTGCTCCTTGAGCCTCTTAACCGGTACGAAACGGACCTTCTAAACACGGTTGCGGATGCGCGGGCGATGGCCGAGGCGGCGGGGGACAACGTCGGGCTTCTCGTCGACACGTTCCACATGAACATCGAGGAGCCCTCTATTGAAGGGTCCATCCGGGATGCGGCGTCACGGGTCTGGCATGTGCATGTTGCTGATAGCAACAGGTGGGCGCCAGGCTGCGGACACCTGGATTTCCAGGCGATCGTCGAGGCCCTGCATGACGTGGGGTACCAGGGGTATCTGTCCGGCGAGATAATGCACCGGCCC
>JBFMGS010000119.1:0-4098 GCA_040752635.1 Bacillota bacterium | reverse complement strand
CGTCCTTTAACACTGACGCCCCAGCTCAGAGCCTTTTAGGTAATATGTGCACGCTAAGGTTGAAATGCCGTTCAATGTATCGTATCATTAAATGCGGAGGGCAAGCCGCAGGGTTTCTTTACTGTTCGAACTTATTGCTCCGCGACCTGGAGAGAACCCGCGGTCTGCGCATGCGTTCGATCCTCGCCGACGAATGCCACGTCCAGGAGCGTGGTCATAGAAGACTGACAGCCCCGTAGGGTGTTTATAGCTAAGACACGCGTCCAGGACCTCGGGCGCTCGTGTGCCCGGCGGGCTCCAGCACACGCGCTGCCCGTTGTGGGTGCTTCCCTGTGGTTGTGGGAGGCCGCCTCCTATGGACTGTGAGGTGCTACACATGCCGAGCTTGAAGCGGACCGCCGACTCGTCGCTAGCCAAGAAAGTCAATACCATGCTCGTCGTGGACTGTATCCGGAAGTACGCGCCGCTATCAAGGGCGGACGTAGCAAGGCTCACCATGCTGAGCGCATCGACAGTCTCCAGCATAGTGTCAGACCTCGTAGGGGCAGGGCTCGTGCATGAGAGGAAAGGTTGCCCTGCCAACGGTGGCGGCCGGTGCCCGATCCTGCTCAGTCTGAACGCGAGCGCAAGTTTCGCCGTGATCATAGATGTTCAGGTGCCGAGGGTGCTATCAGGGATTATTGATCTAGCGGGTAACCCCGCCTCGATAGTGAGGGAGCCATTGGACCTCTCAAGCCCGACCAACACTGTAGACCAGGTCCTCAGGGTGACCGCCAAAGCCCTCGCCAGGCTGCCGCGCACAGGAGGCGCAGCAGCAGGCATTGGTGTCGGAATCCCCGGTATCGTTGATGTCAGAACCGGAACCGTCGCAAAGTCAACCAGGCTCCGGTGGAACAACCTACCCCTTGCGACGCTGCTGCAGAGGGAGTTTCCCCTGCCAGCGATCGTCGAGCGCGACGTGCGCGCGGCGGCGTGGGGCGAAAGGTCATACGGACACGGCCGCAACGTGAGCGACTTTGTTTATCTGGCGGTAGGGGAGGGGGGCTTCGGTGCGGGGCTCGTGATGAACGGTAAGCCTTACATGGGCGCACGTATGCATGCCGGGGAGCTCGGGCACACGACCGTGGACATCCACGGCGAGCAGTGCTCGTGCGGGAACGTCGGGTGCCTCGCTGCCCTGGCGTCTACCTCTATCAACAGCCTGAAGGCAGGAGGGGCCGATGATGCCCTTGTCGAATACACTGCTATCGGACTGGTCAACCTTGTCAACCTGCTTGATCCCGAGATCATTGTGCTCGGAGGCGACATCGGTGCGAGGCCCGATTTTGTGTCGCGCGTGGACGCAATCGCGAAGCAGCGTGCCCTCCTAACGCCAGGGCAGACTCTGCGGATCCTCCCTTCGCAGCTCGGGGATATGGGGGTCGCTCTCGGGCTGGCGGGGCTCGTCTTCGATAAGTTCTACTGGAACCAGGCATCCCCGGAAATATCCCCTGAAGGAGCGAATTACCAGACAGTTAGCAAGCCACGTCGGGAACAGGCGAGGAGGGTGGGCGAGTGAAGTTGCAGACAATCACTTTCATTGCTGCTGCATTCGTGCTCATCGTGGGAGTCTTGCTCATGGCTACTGCGTCCTCATCCCCGCGAGCGGCCTCCGCGTTCGGGGGGCAGGTTATCAGCGATGGTGAGGGCCCGGTCTACGTGATATATATCAACTGGGACGGGTTCGCCTACGACTACTACAAATGGGCGAACGGCCCCGACGGCCCGGGCACGCCCGTTCTCAACTTTCTTGCCTCGCGTGGCGCGCTGTTCACTGACGCGCGTAACGGTTTCCCGGGCATCACGAACCCCATGCAGACCAGCATCGTCACCGGGACGTGGCCTGCCGTGCACGGTAACACGTACCGCTACTACGACCCGTCCGCGAACCTCGTGAAGCAGACCGGGAGGGACAATGCTGCTGAAACCATCGCAGAGGCCGTGGCAAGCAGCGGACTCTCGTGCGCCTCGGTCCAACAGTTCATGCTCGACGGCCGCGGCACCTACCCTGACGACCCCAGCCATCTCTACATACAGCCCGGCGGGCCCTGGCAGCGAAGAGTGGCGGAGGCTATCAAGATCCTTCGGCAGGAGCCCGTCGCCTCCATGAGCGGCACGGTGACTGTCCCCGAGATTCCGCGGCTCCTGGCGATCTATGCGGACGACCTGGACGCCGCGGGCCACAACTCCGGGTTCGGGTACGGCCTGTCTTTGGCCTTCAACTACGAGTCGTGGAAAACGAAGATGGTCCGGCAACTGGCGGCGATGGACGAAGGTTTAGGGTTGCTAGTAGACGCCCTGAAAGGCCTCGGCATTTTCGACAGGACGGCAATCGTGCTCACGAGCGATCACGGGATGTCGCCCCTCTCCGGGAAGTCCAGCCTTCCCGACCTGCTCGGCACCCTGCAGGGCCTCGGCTACAAGTGCGAGCTACTGCCGCAGGGCGGGCGGGCAACAGACGATACTCAGATCGTGCTGGTGAGCGCGGGCCTTGCCGTCCAGTTCTATTTCAGGTGGGACATCACGCTTTCCCAGTACGATGCCATCATAGACGCGCTCGCGGACAAGCCGTATATCGGAGGCTATGTGTCGCTTCACGAACTCAAGAAGGCAGGCGCTCACCCGAGCCTGGGCTCCCTTCTCATATGGCCCAAGCCGCCCCACCACTTCAGGACTCAAGGGTTTTTCCTCGGCATAGCCGGGCAACACGACTCGGGCGATGAAACCTCGCGCCATGTGTTCATGATGTTGAGCGGGGCGGGCGTGAGGCCCGGGGTCGTCGTCGACAGGCCTGTGGAAATCATCGACGTTGCCCCGACCATTGCTCGTCTGCTCGGCATAAGGCCGCCTGCGAACGCGACCGGTAGGGTGCTAACCGAAGCCCTGCTTCCCGAGCCGGCCCGGTTAGAGCCGCCGCAGGAGCTGCCGCATGAAGCGACCGGTCTACCGGAACCCCACGCAGCCCCCGAGGCGCCAAAACCAGAATCGCAGGAAATGCGCCAGGAGAACGTGCCGTAGCGGCCGCCGAGGCTGGCTGCTGCCGAAGCTACCTCAATGCCAATACTCGTCAGCGAGATGTAGGCATTGTATGATGAACGCAAAGGATGTTCCCTTATTTATTCCTGACGGCGGGCGAATCTACATCGAGCGGTTTCCTGCAAGCGTGCCCTCATCCCAGGTGTTCGGTAGGTTACACCGCCCTGGGATGAAACCCCTCGATATAGAGCAAGCCAGGAAGAAAATGAAGATTACAAGGACTAAGCGCGACGAAGCGTGGCTATGAAGGGGCCCAGGAAAGACCGGTCTGCATGTTGGGTAAACTACGCGAAAGCGGTGCATACTAAACTTGTTGGCACCTCAAGGCACCTCAACATGCAAATCAAGCCGGCCAAACTCGTTCGGGGACTGCTGCAGCAACCGCTGGCACAGGAAGGCACTGGTATGGGGAGGCGCCGGCATAGGGAGGCATAGCATGAACCCCCAACGTCTGCTGGCCATCGGTGGCATGATCCTGGTGCTCGTCGGCCTGGTGTACGGGGCCGTTTTCGCTGCTTTCTTGCCTCCCTTGAGAAACAAACCTCCCACCTTAGAAAAGGAAGCTTTGCAGGCAATCGATAGGCTGGCTTTGGAAGAAGCCCTTCAGAAGTGGGACACGCGCACCAGGCTCCTGAGCATCCGGGAGTTCAACAGAGGGGCGCACACGCATTGCACCCTGATGGGGTTGACTGCTGTAGTCTTCGCACCTTACCTCGGGAAAACGAGCTTTGGCACCGGGGTCAAGTATCTGCTAGCCGCGGGAACGCTGTTAGGAGCACTGGTCCTTCCGTCAGGTGTAGCAGTAGAAACATGGAATGTGGGTCTCGGGCGACTCCTCGCTTTGGTCGGGGGCGTTCTCTTCTTGCTTTCACTCCTTGTTATCACACTCGGGTACATTTCCGGTGGGAATCAGAGCCAGGGCGAATGATCCATAGAGACTATGGCCTTAGCAGCAGTGGTTCATTTGCTGTTTTACGGCCATCCCACCCGATACAAGCACCCTTGCGCTGGAACAGAAAAGGC
>JBFMGS010000118.1:0-4143 GCA_040752635.1 Bacillota bacterium | reverse complement strand
GCTAAGCGGGGGTAACCAGCAAAAGGTTGTCCTCGGAAAATGGATAGCCAGAGGCGCGAAGGTGTTCTTGTGCGATGAGCCTACACTTGGAGTGGATGTTAACGCAAGGCGGGAGATATATCGTCTGATCTATGGCTTGTCTTCCAGAGGTGCCGGGATAGTAGTTTCATCGTCGGATCTTGGCGAACTCCTGACGATCAGTCATCGTCTAGGGGTTATGGTGCGTGGGCGCCTCTCCGCGGTCCTTGACAATAGGGGTCTTACTCCAGAGAGGGTACTCGCCATCTGTTATGGAGAAGGTGATTCGGTTGCATAGTAGGATTCAGGCAATCAAGCAGTACGGCACGCTCGTAGCCTTCGCAGGCATTATTCTGGGCTTTTCCATTCTCAGTCCAAGGGTCTTCCCGACGGTTGCCAACATGCTCAACATCACTCGTCAGATATCCCTCTTGGCCATTATATCCACCGGTGCGACTATTGTGACAGCAGTAGCGGAATTTGATCTGTCCATTGGCGCGATGGCGAGTTTCGGGGGTGTACTGGCCACCGGACTCGTGGTGGGCGGCATTAACATGACTCTTGCAATCGCTATCACCCTCGCGGCAGCCTTCGTGTTCGGTCTTGTCAACGGCTACCTGGTTACCCGTTTCCGGATCTTCTCTTTTATCACCACGCTCGCGACAGGCACTGTCCTTGGCGGGATCACTTTCTGGTACACCGGTGGGGCTACTGTATTCGGGGGCATTCCAGACAGCTTCTTGTGGTTCGGGCAGGGTACGCTCGGTCCAATCCCTGTGCCAAGTATGCTGATGCTCGCAATCGTGGTTATCTTCTCGTTTACCCTTTCGCACACCGAATTCGGACGAAGGCTCTACGCCATCGGTGGAAATCCAGTAGCTGCAAGACTTACCGGCATCAATGTGAATCGAGACAAGACTGTGGCCTTCGGCCTGACGGCTCTGCTTGCAGCTGCAACAGGGATAGTCCTGGCGTCACGATTGGGATCAGCACACCCTACGGCTGGTGGAGGTCTGTTTCTGCAGTCCTATGCTGCGGTGTTCCTTGGCATGACTGCGTTCAAGAAGGGTGCCCCCAACGTATGGGGGACCTTCATAGGCAGCCTGATGATAGGAGTCCTGGCGAATGGGCTCACCATCCTCAATGTACCCTACTTCTTGCAGGACATCGTAACCGGCTCCATTGTTGTGCTGGCGGTGATAATGCAAAGCTTGGAGGAGCATAGCTGATGATGGGAGTGCCCGCATCCTCATCGCTTGAGAACTGCTTCTACCAGACGAAATCCGACGGGCGGGGGGTCCTCGTAGCCTATCTGACCTTGGGGGATCCGTCCTGGGATGATACAGTGCGTGTGGCAAGGGTTCTAGCCAACGCTGGAGGAGGGGTAGACATTATCGAGCTCGGTTGGCCTTCCGTTAACCCGTATCTTGACGGGCCGGTTATCAGGGAATCACATTACCGAGCATGCGCAGCCTTGATGAGAACAACCGGGCTCACCAGCCAAGCAGTGCGGACCCCGCCGTTCAGGGGACTCCACGACGTGGCCTGGAACCTTCTTGAAACAATAAGATCCAGCGTGCCACGGCCGATAGTGCTGATGGGTTACCGCGAAGACCTACTGACGGACTCCCACAATCTGGTTCGCAAGTGCAAGTCTATAGGGATTGACGCGGTCTTGATACCGGACGCCCATGAGGAAGAGCTACAGGAACTCGACGGCCTCACATCCATCAGGCTTTTTGATCCCTCCATGGATGGAAGACAGGTAGAGAATACGGCATCAAGAGCTGCTGGTTTTGCTTACATACGGAGCCACGGTGGTTCAACGGGCAGCCATACTGGGATCTGCCTCAAAGCCATTGGTGCTCTTTCCAGGCGAATCCGGCAGGTTCGACCGAATCTACCGCAAGCTCTGGGGTTCGGCCTAAGAGGTCCAGAAGATGTTGCGACAGTCATCCGACTTGGATTCGAAGGAGCCATAGTAGGCTCTGCAATAGTCGAATACGTTTCTAGACGAGATTGGACAGGAATAGGTCACTTCGTGGCCAGCCTCAGGGCTGCAACAAGACTAGGTAGCCCTGAATCAACGGAGGGATGACCTGTGAAGGATTGCTTACACGCGACCGACCTGGTACTCGCGATCGATGTCGGCACCGGCAGTACGAAGATGGTAGTCTATGATTTGTCCGGGAATCAAGTCTGCTCAACAGACCAACCATATCGAACCTATGAACCCGTGCCGGGGTGGTCAGAACAGTCTGCGGACGATTGGTGGAGAGCCGTCGTTTGTGGATGCCGTGTTCTCTGGGACAAGGGTGTCGAACCGGCGGCAATCACGGGAATCGGGCTGAGTGGCCAGATGGAGAACTGCCTTCCTCTAGATGGCTCGGGGCGTCCGTTGCGTCCCGCAATACTGTATTCGGATTCCCGCGCTATACGAGAAGCTGCCGCGGTAGTTCGTCAAATGGGTCAGGATTCTATCAGGGACTTCAGCGGCAACTGGTTCGATCAAGCCACCACGGCAGCAAAGCTGCTTTGGCTGAAAGAACATGAGCCAGAAGTGTACAAGTCTACCCGAGTGGTGGTAAGCGGCGCGAAAGATTACGTGGCGTACCGGTTGACAGGGTATCACGCTACTGACCCCACAAACGGTTCCACGACGGGGCTCATGAACATTCACACTCGCAATTGGGATGACAGCTTCATTGCAGCTCTGGGCTTATCACCAAGCCTGCTGCCCCCCATTCTTTCTGCATCGCAGAGAGTTGGATGTGTGAGCAAAGAGGCTGCGGAGGAGACAGGGCTAAGTGCAGGGTGCCCTGTCTTCTGCGGTGCCGGAGATGCTGGGACCGCAAACGTGGGTGCTGGGGTCATAGCCCCCGACAGAGCTCACTGCTATCTCGGTACCACAGGCTGGGTTGCTACGGTCAGCAAGGTACTGCCGCCGGGTGAGTCTGAGGGGCTTTTCACGCTGTGTGATCTCAACCCGGAGTTTTACATTCTTGTCGCTCCCCTACTGAATGCTGGCCGAGCCTATCGTTGGGTCATAGATGCGCTGGGCGAATCGGAAAAGCGAGTGGCGAACGAGACAGGAACGGACGTGTACTTGCTCATGGAGGAGACAATGGCAAGGACTCTTCCAGGCTGCAACGGCTTGGTCTTCTTGCCATATCTGGTCGGAGAGCGCAGCCCGTTTAAGGACCCGAACGCATGTGGTGTGTTCTTCGGGTTGTCCGACAAGACCACTCGGCATGAGATGATTCGGGCAACGTTAGAGGGTGTATGCTTCGGAATTCGGCAAGCGATGAACGCAGTACCAAGTCAGACTAAGGTTGAGAAGCTCACAGTCATCGGGGGTGGTAGTAGAAGCAGAGTATGGACACAGATTCTTGCGGACACCTGCGCTTGCAGTGTCGTGGTCCCGGAGGGAGGTGCCAGTGGACCGTGCCTCGGGGCGGCCATGACTGTACTAGTCGGCCTTGGGATAGCCCAAGACTATTCTGAAGTCGATGGCTTCATCAGAATCGAGCGGGTACATGAACCTGTGGTTGAGTCGGAGGAGAGATACAATGCTGTGTTCTCTATCTACGAGAGTCTCTACCCGGCTTTGAAACCGGTATTCAAGAGGAGGCGCGAGTTAATGGGGTGATCTTGCCTTGCCACGCAGGAGCGCCGTCCTGCGCGTAGAGTCGTCGTGAGGCTGCAGGGGGCCGGGGGGAGAAGATTAAGGCTGGCAATGGCAATAACAGCTCGAGCGACGTCATCGGGTTAAGATCTGCGACCCTAGCGGCTACCCGTCGACCCCAAACCTCTGTCCCCGCGTGCGGTAGGTGGGAGGACATCCGCTTCCTCTATCTCGGCCGGACAGAACGGGATGAAGATTAGCTGGGCGACGCGGTCGCCGGCTCGGATTCTGCGTGGTACGAGCGTGACGTTCACCGCAACGGCGAAGAGCTGGCCGATGTAGCCTGAGTCAACTGTCCCCGGCATGACGCATATGCCGCGGGCGCTCACGCTTGACCTGCCGCACACCCTCCCGAATACTCCCGGGGGAATGCTTACCCTGATGTTCAGAGGTATCTTTGCGGGCACGAAAGGCCAAAGGATCATCGTCCTGGTGGCATA
>JBFMGS010000117.1:0-4244 GCA_040752635.1 Bacillota bacterium | reverse complement strand
GTGGGGCGGTCGTGCAAGAACGCAGCGGACATGGCGGTCGATGAGGTGAATAAAGCAGGCGGCCTCGAGGTGGGAGGAGTAAAGTACCAGGTAAAGATAATCGTTGAGGATAACGAGGACAAGCCGGAATCGGCGGCGGCGGTCGCTCAGAAGCTGATTTCTCAAAACCAGGTGCTTGCGCTCGTTGGCGCCAACGCAAGCCGAAACGCCATCCCCGCAGCACAGATCGCGGAGAGCGCAAAGGTCCCTATGATCAGCCCCTGGTCAACCAACGTCAAGACCACCCAGGGCAAGCAGTATGTCTTCCGGGCCTGCTTCATAGATGATTTCCAGGGCGTGGTTTGCGCGAAGTTCGCGAAGGATAACCTGAAGGCCACCAAGGCAGCGGTGTTGTACGATATAGCCAGCGAGTACAACAAGGGTATCGCGGAAGTCTTCAAGCGCTCTTTCGAGAAGTACGGCGGCAAGGTAGTGGCTTTCGAAACATACACCACAGGCGACCAGGACTTCTCCTCTCAACTTACCAGGATCAAGCAGGCGGATCCCGAGGTGCTTTTCCTCCCCAACTATTACAGCGAAGTGCCGCTACAGGTTCAGCAGGCACGCAGGTTGGGTTACACGGGCAAAATCCTCGGAAGCGATTCCTGGGGCTTCCCTGACATAATAAAGCTCGGCGGCGCCCAAATGGAGGGCCACTTCTTCAGCACGCACTACGCCCCCGACATCGCAACACCCGTGGCACAGAAGTTCATCAAGGCGTACGAGGAGCGTTTCAAGGAGAAGCCTGACGATGTAGCTGCGCTGACCTACGACTCATTCGGCATGCTCTTCCAGGCGATCAGGGCGGCAGGGAAGCTGGACCGGGCTGCCGTGAGGGACGCACTTTCAAAGATAACCCTGTACGAGGGCGTTACCGGGAGCATGAAGTTTGAGGGCACCGGGGACCCGGTAAAGAGCGCGGTGTTCATCCAGATCAAGGGCGGCAAGTTCACGTATTTCGACAGCGTGGCGCCGTAAGAGCATCACAGAATGGCATAAGCCGTGCGGGAACCGGATGCCGGCTCATACCTGGCAAGCCAGTATTGGGGCGTTGCCCATAAGCATCCACCACTCCCATAAGGGGTTGCCGGTGCGCTGCATGAGGCAAGAAGTATGACTGCGACACCGGCAACCCTATGTAGAACTTGCATCCTGAAAAGCGGCCTGAACGTGTGGCAGCCGACTCTGCTCAGGGACGGTAACCGGTGATGCGCTTGAGAAGCTCGGATGGCCTTCAGTCTCTGACCCCACGCATGGTGGCCGAGCGGGCTTGAACTGGTTGATGCTCTATGCGGTCTTGCGAAACCGAACGTCAGAAGCTGGGGCAACCTGCAAAATCTCGGGGGTGATAAGTTGGCTGTCATATTGCAGCAGATACTCAACGGTTTACAGCTCGGAAGCGTATATGCGCTCATAGCCCTGGGCTACACGATGGTGTACGGCATCCTCCGCCTGATCAATTTCGCTCACGGGGACATTTTTATGATCGCCTGCTACATTGGATTCTTCGCCACGGGCATCCTGATGGGGCGTCATCTCCCGATCTGGCTTGTGTTTACCGCCACGATGCTGGCGACCATGACTCTCACGGCTCTTCTCGCTATGACCATAGAACGCGCGGCATACAAACCCCTGAGAAACGCCCCGAGGGTGTCCGCGGTGATCACCGCCCTGGGGGTCGGCCTTTTCCTCGAGCACTTCACCCTGGCCACCCTCGGCCCCGCTCCCCGAGCCATACCCCCTCTCCTTCCAGCGGCGAACTACAGCGTAGGCGGCCTCACCATCTCCAGTGTGCAAGTAGTGATCATAGTCATCTCCGTGTTGCTCATGCTGCTGCTCGACACCGTGGTTCGGAAGACCATGACGGGCATGGCCATGCGCGCCATATCCTACGATAAAACGGTAGTCCCCCTGATGGGCGTCCCTGTTGACAGGATAATCTCCTTGACTTTCGCCATAGGATCCGCAGTTGCGGCGGCGGGGGGAATCCTTTACAGCCAGGCTTACCCGATCATCAACCCGTATATGGGCGTCAGGATCGGCTGGTGGGCGTTCATCGCGGCCGTGGTGGGCGGGATAGGGAACATCCGCGGAGCCATGCTGGGCGGGTACATCCTCGGCTTCGTGGAGGTGTTTACGCCGACCATCCTGCCGTCCTCAACTTACAGGGACTTCGTAGCCTTCACGATACTCCTTGTCATGCTTATAGTCCGGCCAACCGGGCTTCTGGGCCGCATCACGGCCCAAAAGGTATAGCTATGGGGAAACGAGGTGCTTGCGGTGATGATTGAGTCAAGGCGGGCGCCCCTGCTTGTTCTTGGGACAATACTCAGGACGAGGCAGACGGTCCTTCTGGTCATTGTGGGCCTGGCTTTAAGCTTTTTTCTGGAACGCTCCGGCTTCGTCAGCTCGTATATTCTGCAGATCCTGATGTACGTGGGGATTAACATAATACTCACCCTCAGCCTGAACCTTGTCAACGGCTACATGGGCGAGTTCTCGGTGGGGCACGCGGGCTTCATGGCGGTCGGCGCCTACACGGCTTCTATCATCACGGTGTGGCTGTTCCGCAACCAGGCGGGAGCGCTGGTATTCCCCATAGCAACGCTCGGCGCCGGCATCGCGGCGGCCGCGACGTCTATCATAGTTGCGATTCCGTCCTTCCGCACGAGGGGAGATTACCTTGCCATCGTGACCCTCGCTTTCAACATGATAGTCAAGAGCCTCCTCGAGAACATCGATGCGCTGGGCGGGCCGAGGGGCTTCCTGGGAATGAACCGGCTGACCAGCCTCGCCTCCGTGTATGCATGGTGCGCTATCACTATATACATCGTCCGCAATTTCGTGTATTCCAACTTCGGGCGCGCCGTGCTTTCCATACGCGAGGACGAGGTAGCCTCCAACCTGGTGAGCGTGAACACCAGGCAGACGAAAGTGCTGGTGTTCGTCGTAGCAGCGTTCTTCGCGGGGGTGGCGGGCGCGCTGTTCGCCCACCTGGTGCAGTTCATCAACCCGCGTACCTTCTCCATCCAGAAGTCCACGGACATCCTCGTCATGGTCTATCTCGGAGGAATCGGGAGCATCTTCGGCTCCATCCTCGGCGCAACCGTGTACACGGTCCTGCTCGAGCTCCTCCGGCCGCTGGGAGTCTGGCGATGGGTGCTCGGCCCGGTCATGCTGGTCATCCTCATGATCGGCCGTCCCACAGGGATCATGGGTCTCAAGGAGTTCGCAGGGTTTGTGCCGATTGAAGAGAGAGCGAGGAAGAAGAAGGAGGGGACCGCTGTTGCCGCTGCTTCACATTGAAGGGTTAACTCATTACTTCGGAGGCCTGAAAGCGGTATCCGACTTTAACCTGAGCCTTGAGGAAGGGGAAGTGGTGGGCCTCATCGGCCCCAACGGAGCCGGGAAGACCACTGTATTCAACCTCATCACAGGGGTCTACAGGCCGAACCGCGGGCGCATTCGGTTTGGCGGCAAAGACCTGGTGGGGATGGCGTCGTGCGACATCGTGAGCATGGGGATAGCCCGGACCTTCCAGACCATACGCCTTTTCAAGGAGCTTTCCGTGCTGGACAACGTGAGGATAGGCCATTTCTCTCAAGCCCGCTACAATGTGGTCCACGCGCTCTTCCGCGCCCGGTCGTTCTATCGCGAAGAGGAAAGGATAAGGGACAAGGCCTACGAACTCCTGGAGACATTCAATCTCGCGCGCTACGCTGACAGCCCGGCCAAGGCCCTCCCATACGGAGAGCAGCGCAGGCTCGAGATAGCGAGGGCGCTTGCGTCAAATCCGGAGGTCTTGCTCCTCGACGAGCCCGCCGCAGGCATGAACCCGCACGAGATCGACAGGCTGCTCGAAACCATCGCGTGGCTCAAGGACCGTTTCAGCCTGACCATCCTCCTCATTGAACACCAGATGCGCGTGGTGATGGGGATATGTGAACGCATCCTGGTCCTGGACTTCGGCGAGACGATCGCAGAAGGCACACCGGGGGAAATCCAAACCAACCCGCGCGTCCTTGAAGCTTACCTCGGAAAGGAGGCTTCATGATGGCGGCCGAGCCTCTTCTTTCCATCAGGGACCTGCACGTATCGTATGGAAGCATAAGAGCCGTCAGGGGGATTTCCCTGGATGTGGGGGAGGGAGAGATAGTCACCCTCATAGGCGCCAACGGAGCCGGGAAATCCACCACGCTCAGGGC
>JBFMGS010000116.1:0-4257 GCA_040752635.1 Bacillota bacterium | reverse complement strand
CTGTGCAAGCCCTGCATCAACCGCTTTCGTCAGGTTGGCAGTTTCGCAGTTCACCACCCGGTTCACATCGCCGCGCACGCCGCGCACCACCCGCACGCTTTCAAGAGCGATGACGGAGGCGTGCGCGCCTACTACTCGCAAGAATTGCACGACGTCGTCCCCGCCTTTGACGTAGACCATGAAGCCTCTCTTCCGCTTTGCCATCCTTGCGGCCACCCCGAAAGACTGGGCGATGCGTGCGATCCCCCGGGCATGGGCCTCCGCGTCCGTTGTCAGTTCCATATGGTAGGCCTTTTCCGGATCCTGAACGTAGCCCCGTGCGAGGAAGGCGCCGCGAAGATATGCCCTGCGGCAGCATCGCCGGGATAGGACCTTCCAAGGTAAGCCTTCCCAGAGCGCAAAATGGGGGGCTCTCTGTGACATTACGCCGATCTCCCGCAAGGCTTCATTTGCTCTCCCATCACACGGTAGCCTCACCACATAGAGGTTGCCAGGCCCGCCGCCCTTGCGTCTTCCAGCCTGTACTGCGGTCCTTATGTCAAACAGGTCCCGCATCATGGCCACGACCTTGCGGGCGCTCGCTGCGCTTTCGGTCGCCATCTCGAAGCACGGGCGGAAATCGCTCCCAGCGTCACCGAGACCGGGGCGCGCTTGACCGCCACCAGTGCGCCGCCTCTCGGCGCGTCGCTTGACGAACCTGCCGCTCATGCGGGCAAAAGCCGACAGCTCTGCAACCTTGCAACACCTGCTCTCGGGCACCAATCGTGCAAGTTCGTCCCGCGTCATAGCAGAAAACACCGGTAACCCACCTCACCCCTGATTCTACCACAGTTCGACAAGACGGGCAGTGGGAATAACCGGTACTCGTAGCAGAATAGGTTTACCGTGGAGGTGGACCCTGTGATAAACACGGTATGGCTCTCACTCATAGCGGCTGGCGTCATCACGGGGCTCGTCACCGGGACGAGCGAGACCGTAACCAAGGCAGCGCTGGAGTCAGCGGGCTCGGCAGTGGCGCTTTGTCTGGGCCTTCTCGGCGTGATGGCTCTGTGGTGCGGGGTGATGAAGGTCGCCCAGGAGGCAGGAATCGCCCGATGGCTCGCCCGCATGGTAGCTCCCGTGGCGCGCCTCCTCTTCCCATCGGTTCCTCGAACCCATCCGGCTCTTGCGGCCGTGACCATGAGCATCGCTGCAAACCTCCTCGGGATGGGCAACGCCGCAACCCCCTTGGGCATCAAAGCCATGGAAGAACTCGCTGCGCTTAGCGAGCGCAAGAACGAAGCAAGCGACGCGATGTGCACCTTTGTGACGATATGCACGGCCGGAATCACCCTGGTACCCACCACGATCATCGCCATAAGGGGGCAGTTCGGCTCCAGAAGTCCTGCAGAGGTAGTGGGGCCCATCATCTTCGTAAACGTGCTGGCCACGGCGGTCGCGATCATTGCAGATAGGTTTTTCCGACCGGTGTCGGGAACCAGGCGGGACTAAATCCGGAGCTTTCCTTGGGGGGGCAGGGCAATGTTCTCAGATGCCGTTTCCACTGCGTCTAACGTTGTGATACCCCTTATGATACTTGCGATCTGCCTTGTTGGGCACCTCAGGCGGGTGAGGGTATACGAAACCTTCGTCGAGGGCGCCAAGGAAGGGTTTGCCACTGCCGTCCGGCTCATTCCGTTTCTTGTGGCTATGTTCGTCGCCATCGGCATGTTCAGAGCGTCCGGCGCCCTCGAGATGGTTACGCACGCGCTGCTCCCCGTTGCGCGACTCCTCGGAATGCCCGAAGAGCTTCTGCCCCTTGCCCTGATCCGGCCGCTGTCAGGAAGCGGCGCGCTTGAAGTCGCAACGAACCTCATCAAGACCTTCGGCCCTGACTCAGTCATTGGGAGGATGGCCTCGACTATGCAGGCGAGCTCTGAGACCACACTCTACATCATAACAGTGTACTTCGGGGCGGTCGGGATCAAGAAGACCCGCCATTGCCTCGCGGCGGGCCTCACTGCGGACCTTGTGGCGTTTCTTTCGTCTGTAGCGATATGGAGACTCATCCTCACCCGTACATCATGACGCACAAACTCAACCGCTCCTGCGGTAATGCTGTCGGAGCCTGCGGGCAATGGAGAAATCTAGCACGCCACCTTTTCCCTGACCCCAATGCCTGGCTTCAGCAAGCATTCTCATGATGACTCTTGCAAGCCGCGCCGGGTCGTGTCGCGCGTAGTTCGTGTTAGAAATGAGGTTACCCTCAACGACCGACACGCCGAGCTCCCTGAGCTTGTCGCAGTCCACAATCACAGGATACGCCCCTTCTTGTCGGTACCTCTCGGCAAGCCTCGGGGGCACTTCACCTATGTTCACGAGAACGTAGTCCACCAGGCCCTCTCCCACATGCTCGAATATCGCTCTCACGTGGTCGGAGGCGGTAAACCCATCTGTTTCCCCCGGCTGGGTCATCACGTTGCATACGTATACCTTCAGAGCCTCGCTCCTGTGAATGGAGCTCGTTATCCCCCGCACGAGCAGGTTAGGAAGCACACTGGTGAAGAGACTGCCTGGGCCCAGAACTATCACGTCCGCGTCGCGGATGGCCTCAACAGCCTCGGGAAGCGCCTTGGGATCCCGAGGTTTCAGAAACACCCTCATTATGCGAGCGCCGCACTTGCTGATTGTGGACTCACCATCCACAACGCGCCCCCCTTCGCACTCCGCGGCAAGCGCAACGTCTTCGAGCGTCGAAGGAAGCACTCTTCCTCGCACGGCCAGTACGCGGCTGGACTCCTTCACGGCCTTCTCGAAGTCCCCCGTGATCGCAGACATTGTGGCTATGAAGAGGTTGCCGAAAGTGTGCCCGCCCAGGCCTGTTGGGTCTCCTTCTGGAAAGCGGTACTGGAACAGGCGAGCCATGAGAGGCTCCGAATCCGCCAGAGCCACCAGGCAGTTTCGAATGTCCCCCGGCGGCAACACCCCCATCTCCTTGCGCAGCCTGCCAGAACTCCCGCCATCGTCAGCGACGGTGACTATCGCCGTCACGTTGCTTGTAAACTCCTTTATGCCCCGCAACAACGTGGATAGGCCGGTGCCTCCGCCGATGACCACGACTCTCGGGCCGCGCCCGAGCTGCCGCTCTCGTACCCCCTGCCCGGTGACGTGACTTTCAGTCTCGTGCACAAGAGCGTCAATGACAGACACTAGCCACCTTTTCACCTTCGCACCTGGGTAAACCCACCTAAAGGCGTTCACGCTGTAACCTCGTCTTTCATTCAGCAAGTCTATCCTGAATGTCCCTGTCCCGATATTCCACGGCCACATTATAACCCCTATCCCTTAGAAAGCCGGCTAGCCTGTCTGCAATGGCTATGGACCGGTGCCTCCCACCAGTACAGCCTATGCCCACTACAAGCTGTGTCTTGCCTTCCTTTACATAATGCGGCAGGAGGAACGCCATGAAATCGAAGAGTTTCTGGAGAAACTTGCGGGTCACAGGAGACTGGAAAACGTACTCGCGCACAGGTTCAGCGTCCCCGGTGAGCGGGCGCAGCGCTTCCACATAGTGAGGGTTGGGCAGGAACCTTACGTCGAAGACGAGGTCTGCATCCATCGGTATACCGTGCTTGAACCCGAACGCCACCACCGCAATGTCTATCCTCTCGTGCTCGCCCAGGCGGGCAAAAGCGCTCATTATCCGTTCGCGCAGTTGCTTGGGAGGAAGGTTTGACGTGTCCATAACCCGAGTGGCCTTGCCGCGGACCTCCTCCAGCCTCCGGCGCTCCTCCTGGATACCTTCGAGGATTCCCCCTTCAGCCGCAAGCGGGTGACGGCGACGCGTTTCTTTGAACCTCCGGACCAGGACTTCGTCGGACGCCTCGAGGAAGAGGATCTGGTAGGTCACGCCCATCTCCTCCAGGGCGTCCAGCGCGGCGGAAAGCCTGTCGAAGAACTCCCGGCTCCTTATGTCAACGACCAGTGCTATCTTATTGATTTTGCCCTCAGATTGTGCCACGAGCTCCGCGAACTTCGGGATGAGCGTGGGCGGAAGGTTATCAACGCAAAAGAAACCGAGGTCTTCGAAGGCCCTCACCGTCTCGCTCTTGCCCGCACCCGACAGGCCCGTGATTATAACGAACGACCCTTCATTCAAAGCCCTGACCTCCGCCTTCCTCAGGGTCTCGCATTGATGATCCTGTCTGTGTCGAGCCCCGCTCGCCTGGCCACTTCTAGAGCGCGCCCGAAGTCGCCGACCTCGTCGGGGCTGTGCGC
>JBFMGS010000115.1:0-4270 GCA_040752635.1 Bacillota bacterium | reverse complement strand
CATTCGCCCGAGGTCAGTGGGGCAGGCTGCGCGGATATCCGGGGTGTCGCCAGCGGATATCATAGCGCTGCTGGCGTACGTCGAAGCTGGGCGACGGCGGAGCGCACCGGGTGGTGAGAGGGATGCGAGTTAGCGAGGCGCTTGCCCGTGGGGCGCGAGAGATTGGCATCGCACTTGGGCGGGAAGTGCTTGAGGCGTTCGAACGTTACCACCAGGAGCTGGACGACTGGGCTAAGCGGGTAAACCTCACAGCGGTCGAGGGTGAGGAAGAAGTCGCAGTCAAGCATTTCCTGGATTCGCTCACGTGCCTGAAGGGGGCTGACTTTCGCGAGGGTACGACTGTGGTAGACGTTGGGAGCGGAGCAGGGTTTCCGGGCGTGCCTCTAAAGATAGTCCGACCCGGGATACGGCTGACGCTTGTGGAGGCTACGCGCAAACGCGTGGAATTCCTGAGGCATATAGTGACGGTGCTCGGGCTGGGCGACGTTGAAGTAGTCTGGGACCGCTCCGAAAACGTCAGCCACGCTCCGGGGCGTCGCGAGGCTTATCGGGTGGCTGTGGCTAGAGCTGTGGCTGATCTGGCCGTCCTTGCGGAGCTATGCCTCCCGCTCGTCGAGGTTGGAGGAACGATGCTGGCGCAGAAAGGACCGGAGGTAGCCCCCGAGGTGGCTAGGGCTTCCGCAGCGGTGGCGACCATGGGCGGGTGGGTGGAACGGATTATTCCGTTGTCACTGCCGTGGGGCCATGGCGACCGGACCCTGGTCGTGGTGAGAAAGCACTCTCACACCCCGGCGAAGTACCCAAGGAGGCCGGGGGTGCCCGAGAAGCGCCCGATCGAGTGACACTCGGCGTTTCGCAGATCTTGTCGTGCCTCTCTTTGATTGCCAAGAGATGAACTAGAAAAAGAAGTCGCCAGCCTATAGACGGCGCACGCTCGAATGTCGTGCGCCATCATCATTGTGAGCAGGACCTGAGTGAGCTCTCTCTCCGAGTTCTCGCGGGGAGGATCTAGGTTCTTGGCGACGAAATACTATCGTACGGTTTTCCGGAAGGGCGGCGCCGAAATGAAAGAGGAACTTGCGCGACTGATCGGGCTGCGCAGGAGAGTCGATACAGGCGCAAGAGAGATCGTCAGGGAAATACCGATATCCCTAATTAGGCCGAATCCATACCAGCCGCGGGAAAGCTTCGACGATGAAAGCCTCAAAGAGCTGTGCGAGTCCATAAAGGAGCACGGTGTCATTCAACCGATCGTGGTACGGCAGGTGGGGGAGGGATTTGAGAGCGTTGTCGGCGAGAGGCGGCTTCGAGCCTGCCGAATGGCCGGCTTGGAGACCGTGCCCGCGATCGTCAGAGACCTCTCCCCGGGCGAGTCTGCTGAGGTCTCGCTCATCGAAAACCTCCAGCGCAAAGACCTGAACGTCCTCGAGGAAGCCATAGGATACGATAGGCTGATTAAGGAATTCGGGCTGACTCAGCAGGAAATGGCAAAGCGAGTAGGGAAGAGCCAGTCCACAGTCGCCAACAAACTGAGGCTGCTGAGGCTTCCTGATGCGGTGTTAGAAGGGCTCGGTCGCGAGATGATCTCGGAGCGCCACGCGAGGGCGCTGCTCAGAATTCCGTCCGAGCGGGAGCAACTGGCATTGTTCCAGCGCATATACACGCAGGGCCTGACGGTGGGACAGACGGACGCGCTCGTGGACGAGAGGCTAAAGGAGATACGTCGAAAACGCGCCAGGAGGAAGGTGCGCGGGCAAGAAAGCGGCGCGATTCGTGCGTTCAAGGATATAAGACTATTCCTCAACTCCGTAAGAGATGTGGTGAGACAACTCAAGGCGACTGGAGTCAGGGTCGGCATTGAAGAAAGAGATGAAGGAGAGGTCCTCGAGCTCAGGATCCGGATCAACAAGTCGTGGCAGGACGGTGGCAGTGAATCTCAGAGCTCAAAGGCAGCCGAAGGGTGACCCACCCATCCGGATGGATGACGCGCGGCAAGCCTCTGCGGGAGCAGGTGAGTTAAGTATGGGAAAAACAATAGCTGTGGTGAACCAGAAGGGCGGCGTCGGAAAGAGCACGACGGCAGTGAACCTGAGTGCATGCATAGCTGCCGAAGGCATACCTGTGCTTCTCGTGGATGTTGACCCGCAGGGAAATGCCAGCAGCGGCGTGGGGGTTGACAAGGGTTCTACGAAGCGCTGCATCTACGACGCCATCATCAACGACGAGCCCGTGGAGAACCTGACCCTTGGGACTGCGCTTGAGAACCTCAGGGTCGTGCCTGCGAGCATCCAGTTGGCGGGAGCGGAAATTGAGCTCGTTTCAACCATGTCGCGCGAGGTGAGACTGCGCAGAGCCCTGGAAAGGGTCCGTGATCGCTTCAGGTTTCTGATAATCGACTGTCCACCCTCGCTAGGCTTGCTGACCTTAAACGCGCTGACGGCTGCTGATTCGGTGATAGTGCCGATCCAGTGTGAGTACTACGCCCTTGAGGGGCTGAGCCAGTTGCTAAGCACGATCCAACTTGTTCAGAAGCACCTGAACCCCGGGTTGTACTTAGAGGGCGTGGTGCTCACGATGTATGACCCTCGGACGAACCTGTCGCAGCAAGTGATCGATGAAGTAAGGGGGTTCTTCAAGGAAAAGGTATACCAGACGGTTATCCCCAGGAACATCCGCTTGAGCGAGGCGCCAAGTTACGGCCAGCCCATAATCCTGTACGATGACAGGTCGAAGGGCGCCGAGGCTTACAGACAACTGGCGAAGGAAGTGATGGCCAGTGCCTAAGAAAGGGCTGGGCAGAGGACTCAGCGCGCTCATACCAGATATGGCGGTCACGGGCACCGAAAAAGTGAGGGAACTGCCGATAGACCAGATCCGGCCCAATCCCTTTCAGCCGAGAAAGCATTTCGACGAGTCAAAGCTCTCTGAACTCGCGGTATCCATCAAGGCGCACGGGGTTGTGCAACCCCTTGTAGTTCGCCCGGCCAGCGACGGGTACGAACTCGTGGTGGGACAGCGGCGCCTGCGGGCTGCGCGCATGGCAGGTTTGGAGCAGGTGCCCGTGGTGGTGGCCGAGCTCGACGACGTTGAGATGGTTCAGGTTGCTCTCATAGAAAACCTTCAGCGGGAGGACCTGAATCCTATAGAAGAAGCAGAGTCCTACCGAAGGCTCGTCGAGGAGTTTGGAGTAACCCAGGAAGAATTGGCGGAAGCGCTCGGGCGGAGCAGACCGTCCATCTCCAATACCATGCGCCTCCTCAACCTCCATCCCGAGGTGCAAGCCATTGTTTCACGTGGAACAATTTCCATGGGACACGCTCGGGCCTTGCTGGCCATCGAAGACCCGGTGCTGCAGAAAGAAGCATGCAAGCGCGTTGTCGAGCAAGACCTCTCCGTTCGCGAGACCGAGGGGCTTGTGAGGCGCGTGCTCGCTACCGGCCGCTTAGACGGGAAGGAGAAGAAGCGGGAGAGACCCAGGGATCCTGAGATTGTTTCACTCGAGGAACGGCTCAGGCGCGCGTTTGGTACACAGGTGAGGATCCTGCCGGGCAAAAAGAAAGGGAAGATCGAGATCGAATACTACAGCGATGAAGACCTGGAGAGGATTCTTGCGCTAGTGCTTTGACATCCTCTCGGTCCCCTGAAGGGGACGAGGTTTCACCGGGCCTATGCCAGGCTGTTCGCAGATACTCAGACCGACTGTCTGGGTTTCCCCGCTTCACGGACGAATGGGGTGGTATCTCTCCACCTGAAGCGGCTCACTGCTGGCCGTGCCAATGAGGCCACTACTCCTGAGACTTCCCTCTCATGGAGATACCTTTTGAGGACATTGGCTGCCCCGTTTATGTCAGCGTGGGTGTCCATCCCGCGAAAAGCGGACATATACCTTCCCCGTTCCTTCCGGCCCGCTCCCTCATATGGCTCCTTCTTGCTGCAGATAGAACAGGTGCAGGCTGTTTCCCGCTCAGACACCGTCTCCACGGAGAGGCCGCGTAAGGCGGCTTTACATGTGAACATCTCCCTAAACCGGGCAAAGGGCCAGGCATGGAGTTCTTGGTTGACGCTTTCTCTCCAGTCCTTTCCCTGTCGGACATCTTTGAGGTTGCCCGGGACTATCGTGGGTACATCTTCTACTCTCACGCCGGGAGGGAAGGCCAAGCGCAGGAATGTGAACTGGCGCGAATACACGCCCCTGGAGACAGCCTGCCGCAATATGTCCCCTCAAGACGCAGGGCGCTTTTCTGAAGGTGAGCGTGCTGGGCTGCAGCTT
>JBFMGS010000114.1:0-4289 GCA_040752635.1 Bacillota bacterium | reverse complement strand
TTATAGCGGACTGTAGAGAAATGGCTGCGTACCCCATAATTGGGGGGACTTACTATGCGCCAGTAGCGGGTATCCGTCAGCGTGCGTGTCGATTTTTTCTTCTTCGTACTGAATCGCTGCGCAGTGTCGAAGGGCTGCGTACAGAATTGGCACGGTGCTCACGAAATAGCTACGCCAGCGAATGACCGATGAGGCAAGGGTTTCGTCTCATTTATCCACAGGGTTGTTCAGTGCTTCTGTGGATAAGCTGTCCGATTGCAGGGTTATCCACTTATCGACGTTCCGTGCTTGCTCGATCATCGCTGCACGATAAAGCGTTGCGTATGCCTGTTCGATCGTGAGGAGTCTCACGATTAGGGTGCTCTTCGTCAGCTTGGTCAAGCGATGTCGCGCAGCTTCGAGGTTACGCTCAAGTTTCGCCGGAGGCGGAAGGATGGTTGTATCGATGGCCGGCTGGATCTTTCGCCTGTGCGGAGGCTGCCATGTCCGAGCCTTTGCGTAAAGTTCGTACGCGATTGGATTGTTGAGTAACGTGGTTGCGCTGATCCCATCCCCTTCCGGGTCAACCTCGCGCGTTGCCCGGACGATAGAGGTGATCGAGATCCGCTCGGCATTACGTCGAAGTGTTCGAAGGGCGCTTTTTACGAGTGCGACCGTTCGGTCGCGACGGCGTTGGTGGAGCTTCTTCAACCACGGGCGAGCTTGGGGCATCGTGCATCTCCTCGAGCGGTGGTTCAGCTGCGCGATATTGGTCAATCAGGTCCATTTCTCGAAGCTCGCTGTTTGCTGCTTCGATCAAATGTTGAAGCCGAGACACCTCGGGCAGAAGGCCTTGCTCACGGTTATAGACAAGTTCGCGCTCCGCCCAAGTGCGCCTATGCTCCACCTGCGCACGCTGTGCTGGGTCCGGGACCTTCGCAGCGCACCCAACACACGCAAACTGAACCTTACACAGGCCGTGACTCGTGCAATGGCCACCGACTACGTTGGCAAGCGTGCCGGTCTTGGAGACCGCCTCGTCGTAGAGTTGCTGCAGCGTATGTGGCGAGCGCGCCACGGCCTGTTCGACATCAATTGATCGGGCAATTCGGAGCAGGTAAAGGTCGGCCGCGTCCGCGATCATGGTTTCCGTGGCCTGCGAGTAGTACTCGGTGACCGGCACACTCTTCTGGTGGAGCCAGGCCCCGACAATGTCGACCGGGATCTTTTCGACCTGTACGGCGTGCGTCGCAAAGCCGTGGCGGAGCAAATGCGCCCGAAGCGTGATGATTCGGCCGGATGTCGTACGAAGCGCCATCCCGTGCAACAGGAATCGAACACAACTTGTGATTGCTTCGCCGCTCAAGTGGCGACCACCCAACTGAAATAGGTACGGCGCAGGTTTGAATCGATGAGCACGTCGATGTAGCTGGTTAAACGGTACGGTTGGCAACGGCTCGCTTTGCTTCAGGCAGTAGTGTTCGGCAAGCATCAGTGCCGTACGGGCAAGAAGGCGTTTCGTCTCGGTACCAATAAAATAATCATGTCTCTGATCTTTACGCTCCCCTTTGGGGATCATCCTCAACACGTACCGGATACGCGGCATGGACGACGTTGTCGGAGACGTTTGAATTGACGGCAGCTTGAGCCGCACGAGGCAATCTGGGCTCAAGCTGATTTGCATGACTTCGTTTAAACGTGCGCCGGTGGTCGTGAAGACGTCGACCGCCATCAAGCCGAAAGTCATGCCGTAATACGCCGCGTCCACTGACAGTAGCGGGTGCCCCAGCGTTTGCTGTGCTGCGTGAATGAACACGTGGTAGCTGCTCATCAGGAGGTCGGCATGGTTCGTTCGAAATGTGGTGGTAACGTATCCCCAGCTCTCGCGCCACGCTTTCGCATCCGGATTGGAGTCAGGCGCCGCGGTGTGGCGGATGATGTCAGCAAACCAGAGGGCTACGCTTGGATCGACCTGCCGCCGCTCTGGTAGCGCGATCACGTCCACAACTTCAAGCAGGTGTTGGCCATCCGGAGGTTGATGTTGGCCGCAAAACGAAGCCAAGGGCCCTTTTCTCAGGGCTTCAACGGTCCAGATTCTCAAGTGCCACAGTCGATCGCCATCGGTATAGTCGTATTCGACAGGACCGATGTTGTTGGCGCACTGCGCTACAGCTTGCCGATATGCCTGCCTGAACTTGGAAAACCAGTTCCATCGAAGATGCGCCTCACTCCGCAACTCAGGATAGGCAGGCATCAATGCGTCGGTTTCTTCTTTGCGCCGCTGCTCGCGTTCACGCTCGTGCGCTGCCATGTCAATCACCGGCGCGTGCAACGCACGATTAGCCGGCGGCAACAACCACGGCCGATATACCTGCTGCTGGTCGGGCGGCAAGTTTTGCAGCCAGCCTTGTTCGACGCTGCAGGCAGATTGGTAGCGCTGGTAAAACATTAAGCGCGTCGCATCAGTCGATTGCCCAAGCTCTCCAGCTAGATACAGGTGCAGGGCCTCGTCAATTACCTGGCCCAAAGCGTCCATGCTGGGCAAACGGGACGCCAGTATGGGCGAACCAAACAAACGCCGCAGCCCGCCATGCAACACGGCCACCAAGGAATATACCGTCGCCTGATCGTGCCGCTGCGCGGCTAGAAGCAGCACAGCTAATGCAAGGTGGGGATACCAAGAACAACCATAGACGTTCCGATAGAGATATCGGACTGCGATGGGTGCGACGCGGTACTGGCCGTCATGCACGGCGACATCAAATTCAGTGTAAGGCGCGCAGCGAATCTCGTCGGGCAGATCCGGCAGCCCGTCCATGGTTTGGAGGTCAGGAGGGACGGCGTTAGCCCAGCGGCGGCTCATCGGACTGCCGCCCTAAACGACGCAACAACTGCCAATCGGGATCATGCGGTAGCTGGCTCCAGATGATTGGCATCGCCTCCCGATCGCGCGGTGTTGTTGGCGGTCGCCGTAACGCCTGATCCAGCTTTGCTTGAAGCTGGCCATGTATCTCGGCATGACGTAGCTGGTCGAGGTGATGGTCATAGCCCTCAAGGGTGGCGGCACCGCTCCGCCATCCCATATACACAATCAATGCGCGGACGCGGCGCTTACGTTCAGCAGCGTCCGAAACCAACGTATCGATTTCTTGCAGAGCCGTCGTGACATACCAATGCCGTGCCTGATGCACGTTGGCTTGTATTCCCCTCAACCGGCACGCCGGGCGCCACGCCTGATCCCGATAGGCATCTGGCGACATCGCTGTATGTAACCGCGTCAGGAACAAGGGGATGTGCTGCCACAATTGTGAATCGACGTGGTCCCGATAGTCGTTGAGACGCTGGTGCTCGGGATCATCCGCCCGACGCTCGTGATCAAAATACTGACGTAGCCATGTGGCGGTTGTTTCGCTGAAGCGCACGACCTTGACGCGTCGCCCTGCACTTCCTTTGCTGAATGCAGACGCCTCCGTGCGTCCGCCGCGGCCAAGCCAATCAGCAAGAGTAAGGCCGCAAATTTCGCTAACGCGGGCGCCTGTTTCAAAAAGCAGTCGTGTGATGAGGCGATCCCGAAAGGGCCACCCCAATGCGGCTCCAGCCGCGAAGACTTGGCGCGGGAAATCGGGGTCATCGATGACTCGGGGAACCCAGATGCCGTTGGACAGGACGTAGTAGGCGTTCGTCAATCTGTCCCGGGGTAGCTGAGTCGGTTCAACGCCACTCACTGCGGGCATTGCTGGAACGTCCGTGGCGGGAAATTCCAGTGGGGAGGGCGCGGTTGCAGCACCTTGAATCCGCTCAAGCGGGTGAGGTGGCAGGTACAGGTGTTTGCGAATGGCAAACGCATAGAAGTGGCGTACTGCGGCCAGCACATGACCTACCTGGCTGCTGTTCTCGCGGGTCATCGTCAGCAAGATGAATCCGTGACGATGAAGTCGCAACTGGCAGCCGAGTTCATCACAAAGAAACCGCTCAAACTGGGCTCGAGCGGTACCGGACTCTACGTTCCAAGACAGATGTCGGACCGCCAGCCACGAAAAGTAACGAATCAGAACGGCGGCATAAGATCGCATCGTGGTCGCTGCGTATTGTTCTTCCAGTTCACGCATAAACCAGCTCAACTCAAGCTGCGCCTGCCCCTGCTGATCAACAATCAGCGCGGCACCGGTCTCTGTGGGCAGGTGCCGTAGAAAGAAGCGGGGACGGAGTCGAAGATCACCGGCCATTCTTCTACACTACTGGTCTATATACCAAGGTAAGAATAGAAGGGAACCAGCCACAATCAAGCACTACGTGTCGACTGGTATGTG
>JBFMGS010000113.1:0-4399 GCA_040752635.1 Bacillota bacterium | reverse complement strand
CCGCATAAGGACGTTCAGAGAGTCAGCGGGCGGTGAAAGCTGGCCGCCCTGTGCGGGGGATCCGGCCCGGAGGGCTGGCGAAGGCACTCACAAGCCTCAAGCCTTGACGCAGGGGTGCGTTATATCCCAAGAGTGGTCGCAGCCTAGCCAAGCTGCGGCAATCGGGGTGGCACCACGGGCGCATATGTGCTTCTCGTCCCCGCTCACAGGGAACGGGGAGCCTTCTGTTTTTCGTTACCCCAACGGCAATGGCAGCAAAGGAGGATGGTAGTGTATGACGCAGCAACAGTATCTCATGATTCCAGGGCCCACGTCGGTCCCACCAGCGATAGCCCTGGCGGAAGCAGCACCCATGATCAATCACCGGGGTCCCGAGTTTGGCCAACTCCTGAGTGAGGTGACCCGTGGGCTGCAGTATGTCCTTAGGACCGAGAACTCGGTACTCGTCTTCCCGTCCGCGGGCACAGGAGCCATGGAGGCTGCCGCAGCCAACTTGGTCTCACCCGGGGAGAGGGTCTTGGTTGCCGTGGCCGGGGAATTCGGTGCCAGGTTTGCCGACATTTTCCGCGTGATGGGTGGCGACGTAATAACCATCGAGGTTGAGCGGGGCTGGCCGGTGGATCCGCATCGCATAGGCGAGGCGCTGAAAGAAGACCCATCCATCAAGACGCTTGTGGTCACGCATAATGAGACGTCCACCGGTGTGACCATGAATATCCCGGCGATTCGCTCGGTGATCCCTCGAGACGATGTAATCTTCGTCGTCGACGCGATTAGCTCAGCCGGAGCTATCAACCTCCGGACGGACGAGTGGGGCGTAGATGTGGTTGTAGCGGCGTCTCAGAAAGCACTCATGTGTCCTCCGGGTTTAGCAATGGTAGCGGTAAGTCAGAAGGCCTGGGACAAGGTCAGCAAGACCCCCTGCCGCAGCGTGTACTGGAGTTTCGCCAGCGCCCGCCGCTTTCTCGAACGCCCGACCCCGCAAACTCCGTATACCCCGGCAGTGTCTCTCCTTTACGCGTTGCGGGAATCCCTCCGCAAGATCCAATCACAAGGGCTGGATTCCGTCATTGAACGCCACTCGCTTGTGGCTCGCGCAGTTCGGAGCGGTGTCCGTGCACTCGGCTTTGAGACGCTCACCAAGGACGACTGGGCCTCAAACACTGTAACCGCTGTCACTCTGCCGGCCTGGCTTGATGGGCACAAACTCCTTGAGACCCTTCGGCAACGCTATGGAGTAATACTCGCTGGCGGGATGGGACCGCTCGCCGGTCGCATTTTCAGGATAGGGCACGTCGGCTCCGTCGGCTGGTCTGACGTGGTAGTCACCCTTGCCGCGCTTGAGATGGCCTGCCGTAACCTCGGGGGAGAGGTGGCTTTGGGGCGCGCGGTGGCGGCGGCAGAATCAGTCTTCACAAACTAGAGGTGATCGTGATGCGCATCCTTGTTACTGATGGAGTAGCACGGGCGGGAGTTGAGGCGCTCAGGCAAGAGGCCGAGGTGGATGTGTCCCGACCTCTGGATGAGGCCCAGCTCCTCGAATGCATAGGAAAATACGATGCTATTATTGTTCGAAGCTCTACTCGTGTCACGGCGCGCTGCATAGCTCAGGCCAAACGCCTGAAGGTCATCGGGAGGGCGGGCGCAGGCGTAGACAATATAGATGTACAGGCCGCTACGCGGCAAGGCGTGGTTGTTGTAAATGCCCCCGGTGGCAATTCCGTGGCAGTAGCAGAACATACCATAGCCCTTCTCCTGTGTCTTGCGCGGAACATCCCTCAGGCCCACCAGCATGTCAAGTCGGGCGGCTGGGAGAGAAGCAAGTTCATGGGAACGGAGGTCCGGGGCAAGACTCTCGGATTGTTCGGCCTGGGGCGTGCAGGAGCAGAAGTGGCGAAACGAGCTCTTGGCCTGGGAATGCATGTAATTGCCTATGATCCAGCCGTTTCCCCGGAGAGGGTGTCGGGCCTGGGAGTGATGCCCGCCGAACCATCGGAGATTCTTTCCAAGGCGGACTTCATCAGTCTCCATGTTCCCGTTACACCTGAGACCGTCGGTCTCATTGGCAAGGACTCCATAGCGCTCATGAAGCCAGGAGTCCGCATAATCAACTGCTCCCGCGGCGAGGTGGTGGACGAGTCCGCGCTGATCGAAGCTCTTCGAACCGGTAAGGTGGCCGCAGCGGCCCTCGACGTCTTTGACTCAGAGCCTCTTCGGCCCGGACACCCTTTGCTCGAGCTCGATAACGTGATCCTCACACCTCACCTGGGCGCGTCAACGCATGAGGCTCAGGTGAACGTGGCCTTGCAGACTGCCGCAGCCGTGCTTGCCGTCTTGCGGGGAGACCCGGTGACGGCGGCGGTCAACATCCCCGTCCCGGCGGCCGAGGAATCTAAGGAGCTTGCCCCGTTCTTTCCTCTTGCGGAGGTTTTAGGAAGGTTCGGCGCACAATGGTCGGAAGGAATGATCGGACGCCTGCACGTCGCCTGGCGAGGCAGGCTAGGGGTCCTTGACACGCGCCCCCTGCTGAATTATATCCTCAAGGGCTTTCTCAGCCCGCTCTTGCATGAGCAGGTCAATGTCGTCAACGCGCCGCTGCTTGCAAAGGAAAGAGGGATCCGCGTAAGCGAACTCAGAGCGCCCGATGCCAACGACCTTCCTGCTGAGATCATGTTGACGGCCACGACAAACCGTGGCGAGCGGGTTGTAGCGGGGAGCCTCTCAGCGCGCCAGGAACCGCGGCTCGTGCAGATCGATAGTTACCGAATTGATGTCGCTCCCGTATCCTACATGCTCGTGTGTCCCCATGTTGATCAACCGGGTATTATCGGGAAGGTGGGAACGATTCTCGGCAAGGCTGGCGTGAACATTTCCGGGATGCAGGTCGCTCGTCGGGCCAGGGGGGGAGACGCCATCATGATCCTGGGGGTAGATTGCCCGGCGACCCTCGAAGCCGTCACAGAGATTGCACGCGTGGACGGTGTCTTGTCTGTCAAGCAGATTTACCTGCAATAGAACCGCATCAGAGCAGACCGCGCAGAACAGTTAGGAGGTGCGCCATGGCTCAACTGATCCCGTTTCGAGCAGTGCACTTTAACCCGAGCGTCGTCGGTGACGATCTCGGAGATCTCATTGCCCCCCCTTATGATGTAGTAGATGCAGTCGAGGGCAAGCGGCTCCTTGACCGTCACCCATACAACGCAATTCGTCTAGAGTTGACTATACCGGCTCCGGACGACCTGGACGGCCGTCGCTATACAGAGGCTGCCAGGTTGTGGACCGCCTGGCTCGGCACCGGCGTCCTGGTGAAGGACGAACGCGAGGGCCTTTATCTATACGAACACGAGTTCAACCATGACGGCAACAGGCTTGTGCGAACGGCAGTCGTGGGCCTTCTGAAGCTGGCCGCTCCCGCGAAAGAAGAACGGATCACCGGCCCGTGGGGGGCGACGGGGGTAATCCCACACGAAGAGACTCTATCTCAGCCGAAGGAAGACCGTTTTAGGCTTCTCGTTTGCACCCGCGGTGCTCAATTCAGTCCAATCATGGCCGTGTACGAAGACGGTGATGGCACTGTTTCGGGCGTCCTGCAAGCTGTACGCAACAGTGCATCGCCTGATCTTCGTGCAGTGACGGAGGGCGAGGTCCTCCGAGTGTGGCGTATAACAGACCCGGATGCAGTGGAGCGCATAGTCAGAGCAGTGGCCGCCGGGCCTGTAGTCATAGCGGACGGCCATCACCGTTGTGAGTCAATGAAACGGTTTGCTTTCCACATCGGGCGGCCCGACCATTGTACCATCATGACAGCCCTGGTTTGTGCGACAGACCCTGGCGTGGTGGTCCTGCCGACGCACAGGATACTCTCAGGTTGGCCTCCTGATGCGATTGCTCGCATTCTAGAACTAGTCGGCAGGGAGTTTGCTGTTGCGGGCGCTGCTCCTCTGGCCTCAGTTACTACTTTGGCCGAGGCCCAAACATGGTGGACACGCCTGTCCCCCCTCATCAGGTTTCGGGATGGGGGCACCTCTCTTGTGGCTGTTATGCGGGAGGAGGCGTGGGTTTTGAGTTATCCTGACGAAACAGCGGAGGCTCTCAGGTCGCTGGATATGATCCTCGAAGAAGTAGGATCCAGCCTGCGCGGGATTTCGCCTAACCCAGCTTGTACAGTCGCTTATACGAGAGACGCCCCTGCCGGGTTGGAAGGCATCGCTAGCGGGCGCGTTCAGATTGGCTTCTTTCCGCCGGCTATCCCCGTGAGCGATGTGGTGAGCAAAGCCAGGCAAGGATATCTCTTTCCGCGGAAGACGACGTACTTCCAACCAAAGGTACCTGCCGGGCTTCTCATGTGCGAGGGGATGTCCTGAAGCTACATACGCTTAGCCGAGTTGGGGCTCCGCCC
>JBFMGS010000112.1:1665-4614 GCA_040752635.1 Bacillota bacterium | reverse complement strand
CTGAGCCAGGATCAAACTCTCCGATAATATCCTAAGAGCTATCCTTAAGCCCTCTTAGACTCACACAAGCTCCAATAAGCTCTCCGCAACCTTACCATTCTCCACTGTTTAGTTTTCAAGGAGCAAACTTCACGCTGTCAGCTCCCGCAACGGCGGGAGTGTTCGCTCATGAAAGCCGCCTTCTTGCAGGCGGCAGTCTTAAATATACCACCTTGCCCTCAACCATGCAACCCCGTTTTGGAGTAAATACTGGCGTTTACGGCGAAATAGCTGCGTCTACATCATATGTACTCGCAGTTCTGCATCCAATCTATATAATACGCGTCAAATGATTCTGCGCTCCCGGTCCCAAACGCCCGATGCGGACCGGGCCAGCTCTTTTTGCGCTTCCCTGTTTCCCTTGCTTCCTTCTACCGTACTAAGTATATGCGCGAAGTCGGAAAACGAACCCCCTCGACATTTCCCTCCGGTGGAAACCTATCCCTCACCACAAAGTCTGATACGGGTCAGACGTGGCCCACCACTACATATCTCAAAGCTATTATGAGCACAACGCCCGGGATCCCGAGAAAGCCTGCCACAAGGGCCGTTACAGGATTGATCGGCACCGAAAGACCGAAGAATCCTCCCACCAGGTTTACCACCCAGAGCAGGACTCCACCGATTATGGCGTTGTACATGAGGCGAATAACGAACCTAAGCGGCACGTAAAGGATGTAAGCTACTATATAAAGGAGAAAAACCCCAAATGCATAGGCAATGACAGTGGATATGTCCACGCCCGGGCCCCCTGGCTGACACCGAAACTAGTCTCACCACTCAACTCAAACCAGTCCCTTATGACTTGTATATGTTTCCTCGGACGACTCAATGCATAGATGAAGCGCTTTCTTGGCGTATCCTTTTGAGCAGGTAGACGTATTTTCGTTCGGCGGCCCTCAAGGAGTAGGCTGCGTAATCTATGAGATCAGGGTCAACGACCTCATCAAAGTAGGCGCTTGCACGAAGCCATTCCTCGCGGGCAAGCTCGGCTGCCTCCTGGAATGTGGGAACGTTCCTGCTCCGCTCGTCCTGCGCGCGCGCAGACTGGTACGAGTGCCATGATCTGCGGAGGATAGAAGCTCCAGCAGCCGCAGCGAGGCCGACCCATGACTTCATTGTCACCCAGACCCGATGAGGGGTGCCGGCCCGCGGCACCTGCCACTGGCATTGCTGACGCTGCGGTTCGGCGTCCGCCTGGCCCTGGACCTCTCCGTGGCTATGACGTCCTGCACAATGTGCTGCCTGGGCCAAGCCCTGCCTATCCGCCACAACCCCCACACTGATCCCTCCCGGCCATCAACCCTGGAACGGCGGTCCTGGGATACAGTATGGCCCCTCTGCCGCGGGAATATGCCTCGGGCCCGATGCCCCGGTGGCACCCACTGCTTACTGGTGGTCAGAGGTCTCGCCGGCCCTCCAACGCCCGGGCAAGCGTTACCTCGTCCGCATATTCGAGGTCTCCACCCACCGGTAACCCGTGGGCCAGTCGTGTGACCTTGATTCCCAAGGGTTTGATGAGCCGCGCGATGTACATGGCGGTGGCCTCGCCTTCGATGTTGGGATCGGTGGCGAGAATGACCTCCTTCACCGTGCCGTCCCTTAGACGGTTGAGGAGCTCGCGTGTTCGGATGTCGTCGGGGCCGACACCATCTACCGGCGAGATCGCGCCCCCGAGAACATGATACAGGCCGCGGAACTCCCCCGTCCGCTCGAGGGCTATGACGTCTTTGGGCTCCTCGACTACCGCCAGAACTGACCGATCCCGGGCGGTCTCTGCACATATCTGGCAGGGATCGGCGTCCGTGATGTTGCCGCACACCGAACAATAAAGGATCCTATCTTTTGCCTCAAGCAACGCATCCGCAAGCCTCACCACGTCCTCGCGCGGGGTCTGGAGGACATGGAAAGCCAGGCGCTGCGCGGTCTTCGGGCCTATGCCCGGAAGGCGCGTGAACTGGTCGATCAGTTTGGCCAAAGGTTGCACGTAGCGCGGCATATCGCTCTCTCCTTGTAAATACCAGGCCGACGTGGTACCGCGATACCATATCTAGACCGAGTTCTTCCCGAACCGAGACCGGGTCGCTGCCGAATCATTTCCCGAAGGACGCAGCGCCGACGAACCTGCGCCCGCTGATCGTAGAGGTGCAACAACACAAGCCTGTCCATCGGCGAAGTTCGCGGAATCGTCGTGGTTTGCTGAATCGCCTCGCAGCGGTCCACGGAGTCGCCCAGTGGACCCCCATCCTGTGGATACCCCTTTGGTCGCTCCCGTCGCCGCGGGCACGCGGACGACCCGCAATCTCTTGCTCGGGACTTGCTTTAGAAGATTGACGGCATCCCGGGCAGCCCAGCGACGCCCGCTACCTTGCCCATTTCTTCCGCGGCCATTTCGCGAGACTTGCGAAGCGCCTCGTTCACAGCAGCAAGGATGAGATCCTGCAACATCTCGACGTCATTCGGGTCTACCGCCTCGGGCGAGATCTCAAGCCCCATGATTTCCTGGTGCCCGTTGGCGGTGACTTTCACCGCCCCGCCCCCCGCGGTGCCTTCCACGGTCTTGCTCTTGAGTTCCTCCTGAACCCGCATGAGGTCCGCCTGCATCTTCTGAATCTGCCTCATCATCTTGCCCATATTACCCATATTATTTGACATAGACCCGCCCCCCAAGACTCCTTCAAATGTCGATCTTGAACACCCTGCCGCCGAACACCGAAAGAGCGGCCTTTACCGCCGGGTGTTCCATCACTGCCGATCTTGCCCTTGCGAGACCTTCGGCAAGCTCTCTGTCCTGCTCGGCAACCTCATCAGCGGAGTCACCGCCGTTTCCGTTGGCGGCTCCTTTGCTCATAGCAACCCCCGGTCCGACCCTATCTTCTCCAACATCTTGTGCGAAGGTATGTTTCTCCG
>JBFMGS010000112.1:0-1565 GCA_040752635.1 Bacillota bacterium | reverse complement strand
GCAGGTTCCTGTGGGCGAGGTTGAGGCACAAGGATGCACTTTATCGAGAACTCCGATCCAAAGACCTGCTTTAGTACAGTTCTCAGACTATCTCTGTAACGTGCATCCGATGCCCGGATCCTCTGAGGCTCATTCCTGAAGGCTATTACCAACTGGTTCCCAGTAAGGCCTGCAGGACTCGCGCCATCAAAAAAGGCGTGGGCTGGGGGTTCTTTCTTTGTAAACAGGTCGAGCACGTCTTTCCACTTACCCTGGATCTCATCCAAAGTAACGCCAGCGCCAGTAGCACTAGCAACACCAGGAGCGCCAGCGACGCAAGACGCGGCGGAGACATCACCAACATCGGGGGTACCAGGGACATCGGGGATACCAGGAACACCGGGGGTGCCGGGGACGCCAGGAGTTTTCGGGCCGCTTGCGGCTTCCTTCTGTTCTTCTGCTGCTTCCCCTTGTTCTGAAACGAGCTTCTCACCCTGGGCACTCTGGGGACCCTGGGGACCCTGGGGACTCCCGGAAACCGCTGCATGTTCGCGCACACCTGTTTCCATGCTAGATGCGGTCTCGGCCTCGGGGACATTCGATGCTTTTGGAACTTTCGGGCCAACGAGTTTTATAGCTGCTATCTCGGCGGTAAGAAGCGGCACCGCAGAGTACCTCATGTCCGCCTCTGCAGCGCTTAATATGTCAATAGCCCGCAGCATCTCATCCGGCGGCAGGGACCTCGCTTGCCTCTCAAGGTCTTTGAGGGCCGCCTCGGGAGCATCCACGAGGTCCGACCTGAAATTGCACGTTCGGAGCACCAGGAGGTTCCTGAAATGCTCCATGACGTCCTCGAGAAACTGGGCCAGGTCGTGGCCGCTGTCTGCAAGGTTCCGCACAAGAGTAAGAGCGGCAGCCAGGTCCCTCTTTATCACCGCATCACAGAAATCTACGACCTTGCCAAACCCGGCAACTCCAAGCGCTGCCACGGCCTCATCATAGCTTACGGCGCCGCCCGTGTATGCAACGCACTGCTCGAGAAGACCGAGCGCGTCCCGGGCAGCGCCCTGTGCAAGGACGGCGATAAGCCTCACAGCGTCGTCGGATATCCTGATACCCTCAGAAGCTGCCACTTCGGCGATGCGCGAAGAGAGCTCGCGGGTGGTGAGGCGCCTGAAGTCAAAACGCTGACAGCGCGAGAGGATTGTAGATAAGACCTTGTGCGGTTCTGTTGTTGCAAGGACGAACACCACCCGGGAAGGTGGCTCCTCTAGCGTCTTGAGCAGCGCATTGAATGCCTCCTGTGTGAGCATATGCACCTCGTCGATGATGTAGACTTTGTATCTCGCCTCCACAGGAGCGAACTTCACCTTTTCGCGCAGTTCACGGATTTCGTCGATGCCCCGGTTGGATGCGGCGTCGATCTCCACGACGTCCATGGAGTACCCGTCTCTGATGCGCGTACAGGAGTCGCAGTTGCCGCAGGGGTCGGGCGTTGGGCCGTTCTTGCAGTTCAAGGCCTTTGCAAGCAGCTTGGCGACGCTCGTCTTGCCCGTCCCCCTCGGGCCGCAAAAGAGGTATGCGTG
>JBFMGS010000111.1:0-4686 GCA_040752635.1 Bacillota bacterium | reverse complement strand
TTGGAGGGCATAGTCCGCAATCTAACCGGACGATCTGTCATCAGTTTGCATACAGACGTAAGCACGGTCACAGGGGAAAGGGTATTCATATTCACTTTGGACAAGGAACTCTTCCCTGGGTGAACTTCTTTTGAACGGTTCCCTGCAATTCGTGGGGCGTTCTGCTTGGGCTGCGAGGCCTGACCTTTGCTCCAGATCCCAGAGCCAGGGCAGACTCCTCAGGCTGCCATTAGGGTCATAAGATACATACCGAAGATCGATACATAACAAAGTCCGTGGGCGATCAGGCTGCCTATCGGTTATCGGTGATCGGGCTTGCAGGCCGGTAGATCACATGATATAATCGAACCCACAAAAGCAAATAAGGGCAGCGAACGGATCCCGGTGCCAGTCCCCATTATCACACAGGGAAGGGCATGAAACGTTCGCAAGTCTGGTCCGCTTGCCAACGGCTATTCGTTGCAAGAAGAGGAGCCCTTGGATAGCAGGCCGTAGATGCGCTCTCCGAGAGAGAAGACGTTGTCTATGGCCTTTTTGTTTGGGCAAAGCCCTTTCTCCAGGTCCGTCTCCGGCCTGCAGTGGTGAGCCCAAACGGTTCTACATAGACCCGCATCCCGGGAGGGACGAACATGTCTGTTGTTTGTACAGCGTGGCTGCCGCGTCAGGTCATCATACGGACACCCGGCCAGGTGTGCAGTACCACGAAGGAATTGCTATCAAGCCAGCTGTTTAGAGAGGTCGTTCGTAACTTCGTCAATCACCTTCATAAGAAAGACTCGCCACTTCTTGCTCTTTTCGAAGGGGTTGAGGGCGGCAAGGGCACTCAATCAAAAGAAGAGACCCTGGCCTCGTTGCTCCGCGCCCTTGGCGTCTTTCCACTCGATCAGGCAGTCTGCAGCGTGCCGGGCTCTGAAGCGTTCGCAAGAGATCCGAAGCTTCTGCACGAGTTTGTAGAGAAGCTTTATAATTACTGGCGCCGGTTTGACCGGTTCATCGTCTGCTGTTCAGAAACTGGAGCAGGCGGCTTTCATGCCAGGCCTTACCGGACCTTCAACGATACGGTGGAGCAGCTGACGCACCTTGTAAGAGCTGCATATCGCGACATCTGCGAGAACATCACAGGTGATCATCCTCGCATCTATCGGCAAGTGGCTGCCGGAGCCCAGGTGGGTCTGATCGCTGTTTCGAGGGAATGGCCGTGCCCCGGTGAATGCTACGACGACCTGGAAGGAATCCCGTTTATACGGCAGATACTGATCGATCCACCGCTCATCATCGACCCTCCGATGAACAAGCGCACCGGTCAGTTCCAGAAGGTAGACCAAAATCCCCTGGAGGGCTTGACACTAAAGCCCGAAGAATGGCTCTGCTATCCTGCACAGGTGGGACCCATGGTGGTTTTCGTTTACTTCCACCAGAAGTTCATGGGGCTCGGTTGCTCTCTTGCAAACCTTTTCGAGTTGGCGAGCGATGAGCAGATTAAACGAGGTCCCGATGGCCTATATGTCTTCGGCGTCCCACCTGAGTCCATGGCCAGGTTTGGAGACCTTCCTACGGTGTTCCATGAAGACGAGGCAAGCGGGCTCCTCGTAGCGGCTGTCCCAGGCGACGATACGTTCGGGTACTTTGGGTACCTCAAGAAGATGATTCTTACCCTCCACAACGTACTCGTCATGAAGAAGCTCGGCCGCATGCCGTTCCACGGGGCGATGACCAGAATCGTGCTGAAAAACGGAGTAGCAGCTAACGTGCTGATCATTGGAGACACGGCAGCGGGTAAGTCCGAATCCCTGGAGGCATTCAGGGTCCTGGGGGAGGAGTATATACGTGAGCTCCGTGTGATAGCAGATGATATGGGCTCGCTGGAGATTGGCCAAGATGGGAGCGTTGACGGTTACGGCACGGAAATCGGGGCATTCGTCCGTCTTGACGATTTGCAGCCAGGATATGCGTTTGACCAGATAGATCGTGCCATCATAATGAGTCCCCACAAGACTAATGCTCGTGCCGTAATGCCTGTAACTACTATGGACGAAGTGCTCCATGGTTACCCGCTCGACTATCTTCTTTATGCCAATAACTACGAGGAGGTAGATGAGAAACGGCCGGTCATCGAGAGATTTCGTGATGCAAAGACGGCTGTTCAGGTCTTCCGAGAGGGCATCACCATGTCCAAGGGCACAACAACGTCAACAGGCCTTGTTCACACCTATTTCGCCAACATATTCGGTCCCCCGCAGTACCGCGACTTGCATGAGGAACTGGCCGGTCGCATCTTTGAAGCGGCCTTCAAGGCTGGTGTCTTTGTGGGCCAGATTCGCACCAGGCTCGGAATTCCCGGCTACGAGTTAAAAGGACCGGAGACGGCGGCAAGGGCTTTGTTCAACCTGGTATCGTCGCGTAAATATCCAGACACAACGCGGGAAAGGAGACTGAAAGTAATGAAAACGGATGAGCTGAAACTGGAAGCGGTACGTCGGCATCTCAGAGGCAACCAGGTTGAGCGGTTGCTCTTGATCTTGGTTGATTTGAATCCGGTTGACTTGATAAGTCTCCTTCAACGATTAGACATGAAGGAACTTCGTCAACTCGTCGGGCACCTTCAGAGCGAGGGAGCAGTGAAATTCTTTGAGGAGAAGGGTGATAAGCGAAAGGACCTCTTCGAAGATGTCATGGGAGAGTTGTATGCCCAGCGGATTACAAAGGAGATGTTCGCCGACGAACTCGTGGATTGAGCATTTGGATCTTGCATTGGCGGACGCAGAGATCCGAGGCTTAACAAGGTTAAGCTGAGCAAAGTGTGTATTCCTGGCAAGAAGCATAAAAGACCAGCTACTACGTTTGGCTTGGCCTAGCAGCCATGGTTGACCGCCGGGCAAAAGCATATAGTGCGAAGCATGGGCTAAGGCGGCCCCGACTTTGTGGGGAACAGTCAGCCAAACCAGGGCTCTCTTCTTTCACCTTGGGGCAAAAGTATGAAGGTCGAGACTGCGGGGGAGGACGTTGGACGGAAGAAAAGCGTTGAATCGCTGGATTGTAGCAGTTGCGGCGGTCGTTGTACAAATGTGCTTGGGGGCGGTTTATGCGTGGAGTGTATTCTTGAAGCCGTTAATGGCGGAGTTTGGGTGGTCGAGAACCGAGGTTTCTCTGACTCTTACCATTTTCCTGGTTGCCTATTCCCTGAGTATGATTTTCGGGGGCAGGTGGCAAGACAGAGCAGGCCCGCGTAGAGTGGCAACCGTGGGCGGTATCCTGTTGGGCTTGGGGTGTATTCTTGCTGGCCGTACCAACACTTTGTGGTGGCTATACTTGACTTACGGCCTGTTGGGAGGAGTGGGTGTAGGATTAGGTTACGGTAGCCCCATTTCTGCTTGTTTGAAATGGTTCCCAGATAAGAGAGGGCTTGCGACTGGTTTGGCAGTAGCCGGGTTTGGCGCCGGAGCATTGATATTTGCGCCCCTGGCAACCAGAATCATTGTTGTCTGGGGATGGCGGCAGGCGTTTTTGGCGTTGGGAATTACCTTCCTCTTTGTGGTTGTCCTCGGGGCAAGGTTTCTGATCGATCCTCCTTCTGGGTGGGAGCCTATAGGCTCAAAGACTGCGAAAGCTGGCAAGAAACAGGACCCCATAGATTTTGAATGGCGGCAAATGCTTACAACACGTCAGTTCTGGATGCTTTGGGTCATGTTTAGTCTCAGTGCCAGTTCCGGCCTCATGATAATCGGCCACTTGGCTGCGTTCGCAAGAGAGGCTGGGCTTTCAGCGGAGGCGGCGGCACTGGCGGTTGGCGTCTTGGCAGTCCTCAACGGCACTGGACGTATCGGCTGGGGAGCTATTTCGGATAGAATGGGCAGACTGCAGTGTCTCAGATTGGTATTCCTGGTTATGTGCTTGGCGATACTTGCTTTCCCATATCTCGGTTCTGCACTGACGCTTCTAATTGCTGCGGGAACGGTCGGGCTGGGCTTCGGAGGGATTCTCTCGCTGTTCCCAGCTCTGACAGCGGATTATTTTGGTACCAAGGACGTTGGAGCCAATTACGGTCTCCTCTTTACAGCATACGGAATTGCAGGGGTCGTCGGACCGAGCTTAGGAGCAAGGATCTATGACGCGACCGGCAGTTACTATGTAGCTTTCATTATCATGGCCTGTCTGTGCCTTGTGGCGGCAGGCATAAGCGTTTTTGCGAAGCCCCCAAGGAGAGAAATGTAGCGGATAACCATACCTTGCGCATGGCCTGGCAACGTGTTCAATCTGGCTTTTGAACCACAATGTTTACTTCAGTCGTATCCTCCGGCAGCAAGGAGCTCTTGCAAAGTTCTGGCATATTCCCGGATTACCAGTGAATGATCGCTTTAGCGCAAGAGAACAAGAGGAGGACAGAGACATGGCATCATTGGGGGATCTGTTTGAAGTCGAAGTGCCGAGAGAGATTACGGAGATCCTGTCTGCGTGTCCCGGCTACGTAACAGCCGGCAGCGTAGCCGAGTTGGTCGAGTTGGCCTGCCGTGATGCGACTAATGGCTGGCACGAGGTGGCGTATGAGGTACCGGGCAAAGGCCGAGTTGTCGAAGCGCGGGTATGCAGGGTCCGCAACGGCGTGGCGGCGAACTATGTGGAACCGTACATGCGTCGTCGGGACCCGGATTGCATGGTGATCGCCGACGACCTGCCCACGGACAAACC
>JBFMGS010000110.1:0-4742 GCA_040752635.1 Bacillota bacterium | reverse complement strand
AGAGCGGCGATGTTGTTGTAGTGCCAGGGCACATTGCGCCCCTCATCAGGGGTAATGGTGCTTTGTATGTCTGCGCTTGTCAGCCTGGACAGCATGAGGTTCAAGGTGTGCGTTACGGTCGCCTCGCGCGTGGACGATTCGATGTACTTCGTGTTCATCTGCGCGCGGAACCTGTACCCTGCGAAAAGCCTGCGCAGGGCCACGGCATACGGGAGGTCCAACCGCATCTCGGGGGCCGGTGGGGCTGTCGGAGGCACTGTGGAAAGGCAAATGTTCTCCTTCACCATACCCACCTTCACCGAGTATGTGCAGTTTATGGCGTGCTGCACTATGAGCTCCGGCACCACCTTCCACGCCTCTCGGGCAGTGGCGTTTGCGTTGTGCGCGCCGTCGATCTGGGCCATCCCCGCCCATTGCATCAGCGCCTTCGCCTCGGCCGCGTCCACGAAGGACCTGTACATGTTGACGTTTCTGTAGAGGACGTTGTACTGCGGGTCCTGGTGCGCCCCGTTCACGCCTTCTTCAGAGAACAGCACCGCTATCTCCGGCCCCGCGACGCCGCTCACGTACGAATGGAAGTTTATCGGCCTCCCTACCTCGTCCTCGATGATGTCCAGGGCTTTGCGGGTGGCACGCACCTGTTTTCGGGTGATGGGAACGCCCCCGACCCCCTCCGGCGTGCCTTCGATGAGGCCGTCAAAATGGCTCTGGCCGGCCGTCCGGATCACCATGATGTGGTCCGCGCCGTGCCACGCGGCCATCCTCATCCGCCTTATATCATCCTCAAACCTGCCGGACGCGATCTCGGTAGTGACCACCACGTCTGGCTGGGGATCTATGCCCCCAAAGTACTTAGCCGCGGGAAGCGGCACGGACTTGTCAAGGTTACGCGAAACCTCCTTGTACTCGAACGGTCCGATGGCGGTTCCGGCAGGAAGCTTCTCGCGCCAGCGCCAACCCCGGTGCCTTGGCCTGTAGTGCTCGAGGTCGCGGAGGACCTCTCGCACATTGATCTTTTCGTCGGGCGAAAGCTTCATCCCACTCACCTTACCTCGTCTAGCTGAAGAGACGTGCCGCATCATCCCACATCTTGCCTTCGGAAAGAGCAATGCCTGCCTCGCGCACGCTCATCCCGCGAGAGTGAGCGAGCTTCCACACGACATGCCCTGCACCTTTGCCTAGCAAGCCGCGCTCAACACACTTATCCACGATTGCCTTGGCCTCCAGGCTTGAAAACCCCATCCGCAGAAGAACCGACCTCTCGATGGAAGGAGACGTATGAGTGCGCGCCAGGTCCACCAGAGGCTCCACAACCTTGTCTGCGAGCGCCCAGAAGTAGCGGGCAAGTTCTTCGTTGCTCATGCCCGCCAGGTGCCGGCGCCTTGTCTCGAAGTCGTCGGGCCGCGTAACGCGGACTCCATCCCGTTCACCGCCTGTATCCATACTGCGTCCCCCCACCCCTTCTCGATCTCCGGTGTTGCCCTCTATTCCGCGATGTGCAGCCCCACCCTGGCACGGCCTGAGTTCAACCCGTGAGTGAACGTGCCATAAGCACGTGTCAGGTGGCCTAGACCACCTGCGCGAGCTCACGTATCGTCGCCTCGACGAACCCGACGCTCGAGTTTGTGTCCTTCGCAAGGAAACGAATGTCTTCCTCGGAGAGGGCCTGGCCTCCCGCATGAGCCAGAGCATTGCGTATATAGGACTTGCGGATCTCAGGCAGCGATAGTTCCTTTACGCGGATCTGCGAGGGGTGATCCGGTATGACTATCCTTTTCCCCGGAACGTTGTCCCCGGGATCGCCGCGCCGCACCTCGACGCCCATCTCCCGTGCAAACGAGAGCTGGGCATAGGGATGCTTGCCGGCCCCCGTATACTCGGTCTCCTGGACGACCACGACCTCGTCGCGATCCATCTCGCGTGCGATGGCAATCGCCGCAACAAGCGACGTGTTTCCAGCAGGGCCGCGCTCCATGCCTTCCAGTTTCGCCAGCATCTCGGTTACGTAGAAAACCTCGCCTTGCGTCACGGTGACATACCTGTCCATGTACCGGAGCGGCCTTGCAGCGTTACGCGGGACATCGGCTCTATCAGGCCAGGTCGCAAAGGGAATGCCGAACCCCGTGTGCCCGGTGGTGAACGACTTCCTGTTGAAATCCGTGTCGCTTGCCATATGAAGCCCTGAGAGGTCCACGCTGGCGGCGATGACCTCGGTATGGCGAGAACCCGCTTTCCGGAGGCCTCTCGCCGTGCCGGTGACATTTCCGCCGCCCGCGTGCGTCACTATCACCGCGTCAGGATATCGCCCCGTCGCCCTGAGGGTCTCCGCGCCTACCTCGTAGCCGAGCGTCTCTATCCCTGTCACGCTGAACGGCGTGTAAAGCGAGGCGTTAAAGAACCCCGTTTCCTCGAGAAGCCTCAAAAACACGTAGAAAAGCTCGGGACCAACTGTCAGTTGGTGCACCTCGGCACCGTAGGCCTCGCAAGCCCGTCCCTTTTCGATTATCTCGGGCTGCCCGAGCCCCCTCGAATCGTAGGTCTCCTGCACAATGATGCACTGCAGTCCGCGCTTAGCGGCCTGGGACGCAACGGCCGCACCGTAGTTTCCGCTGGTCGCCGCGATGACGCCGGGGTATCCTTTGGCCTTTGCGTAATAGACAGAGACCGATGCGCGCCTGTCCTTGAAGCTGCCGGAAGGATTTGCTGACTCGTCCTTTACGAATATGCGGGCACCCTTGCCCAAATCTGAAATCCTCCTCACGAGCTCGGTGATGTTCCGCAACTCAACGAGGGGCGTGTGCCCTACGTTCGTTTCTTCCTGGATCGCGTGGACTTCCTCGAGCGTGTACCCGACTTCGTCCATCATCGCCTCGTAATCAAAGGCAATTGCACCGGTCCTGAACTTCTCGTAGTCGATGCCCACGGCGGACTTCATGATGTCCTGGCGCCTTGCCATGACCTCTGCGTAGCTCGTGCCGGCGATCACGACGCCTCACCCTCTCCGCCGCCCCTCACCCTAAGGAGACGCCACAACTCCTCCCCGACGTGAAGGAGTTCGGGCACAGGCCTGCCGAAGTCGTGCGGGTAAGCCGGATTTACAGCAACGAGGCGCCCGGCTGCTTTTCTGCCCAGCACCGTGGTGATGGTGACCTCGTCCCCGAGGCAAGCATCATGGTCAAGAAACCCTTTGATCCTGAGTTCCAGGGGCACTTTCTGCGTATCTTCCGGCACCTGGGGAGCCCGTTCGCCGGGTCTCAGAATAACGCTATGGATCTGGACGTAATCCCCGGCGTAGGCCCGTGTGGAGTCTCCTGCCCGACCTGCACGGCCCTGGACGCTGGCGACCCGCCCCTCGCGCCCGTCATGCACCCTCGCCATCTCCCTTCCGCGCCAACCTCATCATATCCCCCATCATGCAAACCGGCACAGGCAGGTCTTTCATGGTGACGAGGCCGGGCTCCGCCGCGACCACATGCGGTATCATGTTCACCGCTATGGCGATGGTGCCGATCCCCCCGGGGATCTCGGGCTTGATGGCCAGATTCACGGGCGGATTGCCTTCGATCCATATGTAATCGCCGGTTTCCACACCCTCCAGTCCCGGCAGGACCTGCTGCGGGTGTTCAAGCGTGATGACCTCTTCGCCGTCGATGAACGCATGGGCGGTATGGTTGCAGCCCGCCACCATGCCCGGCCTCACGTCAACGTATGGGGTCGTCCGCCTGGTCCTGGAGATGATCGGTTGCCGAGTTTGGGTTATCTCGTCAAGCTTCCACCCCAGGGCGTCTGCGATCATGCCGCACGACTGCACAAACCCTATATGGCCAACGATAGTCCCCTCTGCGAGGCCCTTCTCGAACTCATCCACGGTGGTCCCGACCCCTTGAGTTCTCATAACTGTAGGGCCGAAAGGAGAGAGGTCGTTGACGCGCCTTGCCCTCACTTTCCTGACCTCGGTGCAGATCCCTGTGAGCGCGACTATGAGCGTGTCGAGGATGAACCCCGGGTTTATGCCGGTGCCGAGAACGCTCACCCCGTACTTCCTGGCAAGCTGGTCGATCTCGGACGCGAGCTCAGGGTCGCTCTGCCGCAGATAGGCCATCTCTTCTGCTACCGTAATAACGTTGGACCCGGCACCCATGGCCGCCTCGAGCTGCGTATACACTTCCCTTGCAAACGAAGAAGTAGCATGCAACACGATGTCCGCACCGGCCTCAAGGGCCTCTTCCGGCTTATCCGTCACCCTGACACCGGTCGTACGGTCCGTCCCGAGCACCACCCCGAGATCGCGACCGACTTTCTCAGGGCGCGTGGCGATCGCACCTACTATCTTCACCCCATCCCGTCCAAGCAGCGTCTTCGCCATGCCCGAACCCATCGCGCCAAGTCCCCAGCATACCACGGTGATCTCGCCCACCAGCCATCACTCTCCTCCCAAGCATCGATAAAAGGCCGTGCGCACTCGCCCGGTTTATGCATATGTGTATAATTATGCATTGTATGTATACAGGACGGCGAAAAATGTGCCGCCTCCCCCACTTCGATGTTCGGCAGCTTGTCGGGATCACGTTCTCTAGTTTACCCTAACGTATTCTACTATTGCGCCGGAACTCCTGCCACAGCCGACGCCAGCAGACAAGAAAGCCCTCGACCGTCAGGCCAAGGGCTGCCATGTTCGCAGCCTCCCGGACGAGGCTAGATCCTTGTCAACTGTCCCATCCAGAACCGCCAAGCAATCTGAG
>JBFMGS010000109.1:0-4868 GCA_040752635.1 Bacillota bacterium | reverse complement strand
GACAACAAGCGTATTGGGGTGATCAGGTGAATCTGGGGGCCATCTTTGGCAGTTCGTTTGTTCTGGGTCTTTCCGGCGCGATGATGCCCGGGAGCCTGCTCGTAGTTAACATAAACGAGACGTCGCGGCGCGGGATAGTGGGAGGGGTGCTCGCTGTCACAGGTCACGCCGTCCTGGAACTCCTGGTGGTAGCAGGTTTTGCCTTCGGCCTGGGAGGGGTTCTGGCACATGAGCGCGTCGCCGGAGGCATTGGACTTGTAGGAAGCGCCGTGCTCGCCTGGATGGCTTACGGGATCATCCGGAGCGCCTGGCGTGGTGATGTATCGCTTGAAACGACCGGTTCAGACGCTCAGAACCACCTCGGGCCTTTGGCTGCCGGCAGCCTGGCGACAGTCTCCAACCCCTACTGGATGCTCTGGTGGGCAAGCATTGGAGCGGCATACGCGGCGCTGGCTCTGGGCCGCGGCCCGGCAGCGTTGTGGGCTTTCTACGTAGGGCATATCAGCTCGGATTTTGCCTGGTATCTCCTGGTATCTCTAGTTATCATCACCGGGAAGAAGTTCATCAGCGACCGCCTCTACCGCGGTCTGTTGCTATCGTGCGGCGTTTTCCTGGCGGGCCTCGCGGTTTACTTTGTCTGGACAGGAACAACCATGGTATTAGGGTAGGGGGTAGCGCAGAGTAGGGTAGCGTAGGGTAGGGTAGGGTAGGGTAGGGTAGCGTAACGTAGCGTAGCGTAACGTAGGATGAGGACCATCCTGAGGCAGCCTGTAAGTAGAGGGTAGCCTGCGAGGTGACCTCAACACAAGGAAGCATACGACCTGGGAGTAAAACTGGTCAGGATGATAAGAGAGAAGTAGCATCAGACAACAAGAGGGAGGAGAATGACGACCGTGAGAAGGACTGTTTCTCTGGGTCCGGTCGTACTGCTGGCTGCTATACTCGTGCTGTTCGCAGGGGCTTTCGCGCCGGGGGCGGGAGCCGCGCAGAGCGTGGGCGAGGCGATTGTGAAGGTCTACGCGGTCTACGATTCGCCCGATTACTACAACCCGTGGAGCATGGAAGGCCCACGGTCCATGACAGGCTCCGGCTCCATCATTGAAGGAAACTACATCCTCACCAACGCTCATGTCGTGAGCGATGTGACGTTCCTGCAGGTGCGCCGCCATGGCGAAACACAGCGGTACCAGGCGCGCGTTGTGGCGGTGTCACACACCGCTGACCTAGCGCTGGTGGAAGTCGAGGATCCTGAGTTTTCCGAAGGTGTTGAACCGCTCCAGCTTGGCGATTTACCCGGGCCACAGCAGGAAGTCCTGGTCTACGGCTTTCCGCTGGGCGGCGATACGCTTAGCGTCACCAAAGGCGTGATCTCACGCATTGAACACCAGCCGTACGTGCATAGCTCTGCCCCTCTCCTGGCCGGCCAGATCGACGCGCCGATCAACCCGGGAAACAGCGGCGGACCCGTCATCGTAGATGGCAAGATCGTCGGCGTAGTGATGCAGGGGATCCCTCAGGCCCAGAATATAGGGTACATGGTGCCAACCCCCATCATCAGGCATTTCCTCGAGGACATCTCAGACGGCCGCCATGACGACTTCCCCAGCCTGGGCATTGTGATGCAGAACATGGAAAACCCCAACCTGCGGAAGTACTATAAGCTGCCGCACGGGCAAACCGGCGTGCTGATCACCCAGGTGTTCCCTGGGTCTCCGTCAGACGGGACCATCCGCCCCGGCGACGTGCTGCTTTCCGCGGACGGTTTCCCTGTGGCAAGCGACGGAACCGTTGAGTTTCGGCCGAAGGAAAGAACGGATCTGGCGTACGTTTTCCAGAGACGCCAGGTGGGCGAGAGAGTCCCCCTCAAGGTGCTCCGGGACGGGCAGGTGCTGTCGCTCGAAGTGATCCTGCATCGGTCCATGAATCGGAACTGGCTGGTACCCATGGAGCAGTATGAAACGCCGCCAAGCTACTATATCTATGGCGGGATCGTTTTCTCCCCGCTCAGCAAGAACCTTCTCCTTCTCTGGGGGAACGACTGGTACCGTTCAGCCCCGAAGAAGCTCGTGTCCTTCCTGGACAACAACGTCCCCGAGGTCGACGGACAGCAAGTGGTCATCGTCCTCAGGATCCTGGCGGCGGACATAAACGATGGTTACCAGGACATGGTGTTCTCGATCATAAAGAAAGTGAACGGGGAAAAGGTCCTGAACATGGCGGACCTGGTGCGTCTCATCGAGGAAAACACGGCGGATCCTTACACGGTCTTCGAGACCGAAGACGGGCAGCAAATCGTCCTCGACGCGTATGAGGCAAGAAAGAGCCGCGACCGGATTCTCGCAACCTACAAGATTAGGGAAGACCGCTCGGAAGATCTACGAAAGTGAGAGCCGCGGGTCATCACCTACCTCGACCGCGGCGCCAAGGGATACGTCGCGGCTGTTAAACAGCTACAGCCCTTCCGTACAAGCTCGGGCCGGCAACTCACGCCAGGCTGCGGGTCTGCCGGCCCGGACGTAACCGGAGGCGAGGGCTTTCGGGACTTCCCGCGTATTGCGCATCCTCATGAGCCCCCGTCTTCTAGACCTGGGCTCCGCCTCTCGCGCAATCACCGGCGCTCCCAAGGCACCGGTACTCCTGCATCCTCGACTTAGTGTCCTCTCGCTTTGCGTTCCTGGACGAGCTTCTCGAGCAGGACATCACTGAGCCTGTAGAACTCGTCTGGGGCGCTCATTACTAACGCGTAGTATGCATCGATTTCGTTGGCTACATCCCGTAGAAAATCGTCCCCATATGCTTCAGCGCAGTAAGCTGAGATCCTTTTCACCATCTCGAGTAGACGCACGGGACCGTAATCCTTAGGCTCATACCGTAGGCCAATCGTAGACGCAAGACCGTATATACAGATGTCGAATAGCCTGACATCGCCTGTGTTTTTGCTCATTTCTTCTTCCCCCACGCGTTCCAACTTACAACCTCTTCAAGCTTGCGTCTTTCAGGAGCAGTGGCTACTCGATTCGGGTCCGGGTACCCCAAGGCCACAATGAGGATGGGTTTGACCTCAGCAGGCAAGTCCAGGAGCCTCCCTACACCGCTGGCGACAAACGAAGCCACAAAGCAGGAACCCAGCCCCGCTGAGGTCGCCGCGAGGCATATGTTCTCTGCGGCAGCCGCCGCTTCTTCAGCACACAAGATGCCGCAAACCGGCCCCGAGAACATGGTAACCGAACTCTGATCCGAGCAGATGACTATGGCAGCGGTTGCCTCCCTTGGGAATCCCGGTCCAACGGTCTTTAGAAGGTCCAGGGTCTCATCTCTCCCGTCGATAACCACGAACCTCAGAGACTGAACATTGCTGGGGCTCGGCGCCCATAAACCCGCCTCACACAGCCTCTCAAGAACTTCCCTCTCGACCGGCCGCCCGTCGTACGCCCGTACACTGCGGCGTTCCTTCACAACGTTCAGGATAGCTGCCAAATTGATCTCACACACGCTACCAACCCTCCTATTCAGACGTTCCCGTTCGACTCAGACGTCCTCGTTTCCCTTCATCCTGCCCTGTGTGCGCATACATTTCTACGGAGCGGCCACCGCACCTCCTGCGCGTTCCCGAAAGGAAGCTATTACCATTTATCAGCCTCGAAAGCACATCATATCCCTATTGTCGCCCCGCTGAGGGTGGGCAAGATCGGTCCGAACGTTGAGGGGAATGGCCATTTCCTATCCCATTATCGACACTCTGATCTCATCTCGACAAGAGTCAAACTAGCCATTTATGATACCATTAACGGGATCATAATCCTCTCTTCTCCCAAACCGCATCCCGCCCCGGCTTCATGCATTCGATCCTTCCCTCATCACGCAGCTTCCCTAACACCCGCTTGATAGTTGGGCGACTTACGTTAGGGCATGCTCGGGCCAGATCAGCGTAATGGAATCGACTAGGTAGTCTCTCGATGGCGAATACAACCAGTTCCGTCTTAGCACCGTGAGAGCTAGTGAGTTCTCCGGTTCGGCGCTCAAATTCCTGATAGGCACCAAGCAGCATGACGCCCAGAAAGTACTCCCACCAGGGCAGCAGTGAATGCCGCCCATCGTGCCAATCCTGAGATGATTCGAAAAGGGCGTCATAGTAGCCTTCACGCTGGTCTTCGATGAGTTTTTCCAAACTGATATACCGCCCCACCTCGTAGCCGGCATGGTAGAGCAGAAGCACGGTCAGCAGGCGGGCTATACGGCCGTTGCCGTCAAGGAATGGATGAATGCATAAGAAGTCCAGCACGTAAGCTGGAATTAGTAATAAGGGGTCCACCTCGCCCCGGTTCCAATATTCCTTAAACCCGAAGTGCAACCTTTCCATCGCCTCAGGCGTCTGGTGGGCTGCAACGGGTTTGAAGCGAACTACCTTCGTGCCGTCAGCATGGGTTTCGGTTATCTCGTTGTCGGCCGGTTTCCACCGTCCGCCCTTCTGAGGCACAAACTGGTATAAGTCCCGGTGGAACTGCAAAACCGTGCCGGTTGTGAGGGGAATGTTTGCATGATTTGCATGGATGGTAGTTAGAACATCACGGTAGCCGGCGATCTCTTGCTCGGAACGGTTTCTTGGTCTAGCCTTTTGCTCTACCAGCCTCTTGATACGATCCGGAGGCGCCTCGATCCCCTCAATCCGGTTGGACGATTCGGTGCTCTGGATGATTGCCACCTGTCTGAGGGTTTCCAACACCTGGGGTGTCTGCTGTCTGAAGAGCGCCTCTTTGCCCTTGTATTCTCCGATCAGCCGAACGGTGCTTAGAAGCCCGTGGTCAACCGGATGGTTTTCCAAGAAGCCAGGTTCAAAGGACCTCATAGTCACCTACTCCAGAACGACA
>JBFMGS010000108.1:0-5035 GCA_040752635.1 Bacillota bacterium | reverse complement strand
CCCAGGATAGTGTCCACAAGTCTATCACTCTGGCCGGATCCACCTCGGTTCAGCCATATGCCGAGTTATTGGCGGACGAATTCACGAGATCTCACCCCGACTTCATCGTAAACGTCCAGGGAGGCGGATCGAGCGCCGGGGCGAGAGCTGCGTTAACTGGTGTTGCCCAAATCGGGATGTTGTCCAGGCAGCTCAAGGATGAAGAAAAATCCCTGCAACCTATAGTTATCGCCCGCGATGCGATAGCCGTGGTCGTTCACCCTTCCAATCCCGTTGATGACCTGACTAGAGGCCAAGTTCGCGCCATTTTCGCGGGCGAGGTTACAAACTGGTCGCAAGTTGGAGGCCCTGACCGCGAAATCCATGTGGTGAGCCGTGAGGAAGGCTCAGGAACTCGCGGTTCCTTTGATGAGATAATCATGGAAAGCACCGAGGTTACCCCCGGGGCTATCGTCCAGGACTCCAATGGCGCCGTGCGGGAGACGGTGGCAGGCGATCCTGCGGCGATAGGGTACCTGTCGTTGGGGCTTGTTGATAAGCGGGTTAAAGGAGTCTGTGTCTCAGGAGTAGCCCCGAGCATCTCAAACGTGGAAAACGGGACGTATCGAATTGTCAGACCCTTCATCTTCGCGACGCAGGGCCGTCCTGGCCCGCATGTTCAGGAGTTCATAGGTTTTGCCTTGAGTCCGACCGGCCAAGGGTTACTGGCGTCTGAGGGGCTCGTCCCCGTCGTATCTGCGGGCGCTGCGGGCACCGAACCTGCCGGTTCCGTGGACCGGCCGTGAAGGAGCGCGAAGGCTCGGTGCGTTACGCGGTGCGTTACAAAGAAGCGATCATTGAGAAAGCATTGGTGGTAATTGCGCTCTCGGCCATAGCAGTCCTCGGCCTCATAATCCTGTTCGTTTTCAAAGAAGGGTCACCGGTAATGGCCAGGGTCGGCGTGATTCGTTTTATCTCCGGCACGAAGTGGGCGCCGAGCCGCGGCGTGTTCGGCATTCTTCCCATGATCCTGGGATCGGTATGGGTGACTCTCGGCGCGCTCGCCATAGGTGTCCCCCTAGGGCTTGCCTGTGCCATCTTTCTCGCTGAAATGGCTCCCGCCAGGGTCAGCTCGATCTTGAAACCGTCCGTGGAGCTCCTGGCGGGGATTCCTTCAGTGGTTTACGGCTTCATAGGCCTTGTTGTACTCGTTCCGTTTATCAGGCGGTGGCTCGGCGGCCCCGGTTTCTCCGTCCTTGCGGCAGCCATCGTGCTCGGGATAATGGTCTTGCCGACGATCATAAGCATATCCTTTGACGCCTTTAAGGCGGTACCTGCTGCTTACAGGGAGGGGATGCTGGCCCTTGGAGCCACGAAGTGGCAGGCCATACGGATGGTGATTTTGCCTGCTGCAAGGCCGGGAATCATCGCCGCGGTGATTCTCGGATTGGGACGAGCTATCGGCGAAACCATGGCGGTTATAATGGTCGCCGGAAACTCTACGAAGATACCTTCATCTGCCTTGGCGCCGGTAAGGACTTTGACCAGCAACATAGCCCTGGAGATGGGCTACGCAACGGGCGAGCATAGGGAGGCACTTCTTGCCACGGGCATGGTCCTCTTCGTCGTCATAGCTCTTCTGAACGTTGCGGCTCGTTTGTTTGCAGGCGGTGGGAGGGTCTCGCGATGAAACAGGAGAGAGCCAAAGGCCCTGACCAACATGTTGTGAACAGGAGGATGACGGCCGTTTTCGCCGGTGCAGCCATGATGACGGTCGGTGTCCTCATATTCATAGTAGTTTACATCCTCAACAGAGGACTTCACATAGTGACCCCTTCTTTCCTCTCTGAAGCCCCGCGTCAGATGGGGCGGGCAGGAGGAATCTACCCTGCCATAGTGGGGAGCATCCTCGTCACCGGAATTGCAGTCCTAATCGCGGCTCCGGTTGGCGTCGCAACTGCAATTTACCTCACTGAGTATACCAGGGAGGACCGTTTACCGCGAATAGTGCGCTTTGGCACGGAGAGTCTGGCCGGCATCCCGTCCATCATCTTCGGTCTGTTCGGCTTTCTGTTCTTTGTGATATACCTGGACCTCGGTTGGTCCGTTTTGTCCGGCGCGCTCACCCTTTCGGCTATGATACTTCCCACTATTGTCCGAACTTCTGAGGAGGCCATCAGAGCAGTGCCCAATGCGTACCGTGAGATCAGCTACGCCCTCGGCTCCACTCGATGGCAGACCGTAACAGGGGTCGTCCTGCCCACAGCATTGCCCGGCATTGTGACAGGAGTGGTGTTGGCCGTCGGGAGGAGCATCGGCGAAACGGCCGTGGTGATCTTCACGGCAGGTACTTCACTGAGGTTACCCAAATCGTTGCTCGATCCTGTCAGGACCCTGCCGGTCCACTTCTACATTCTTGCGCGCGAGGGTATTTCCCTCGACAACGCCTACGGAACGGCGGCAGTTCTAATAATCCTGGTTCTCGTCATCAACATCACAGCGTATTCCGTCGTGAATCGCTTCGCTGCGCGGAGCAGGTAAACAAGCTGGGAGCTGAAGTGCGTAGCACCCATAGGTGGCAAGACGTTGTGCCGAGCGGCATCATAAAGAAAGGGGACAGGTAGGAAGGGGAACACAATGGAGGGCTCACCCAAGATCCTCGCGCGAGATTTCAGATTCTATTATGGTCAGCACTGTGCTCTAAAAGGGATCGACCTGGAGATCCGGCGTAACCAGCTCTTGACGATCATGGGGCCGTCCGGGAGCGGCAAGACGACGTTCCTCCGGTCGCTCAACCGCCTAAACGATCTTATCCCGGGAACGAGAATGGAAGGGAGCCTGGAGATTGACGGGGTAGACATCTACAGCCATGGAGTGGATGTGGCAGAGCTGCGGAGGCGCGTGGGAATGGTTTTCGCGCTGCCAGTCGCACTTCCGATGAGCATATTCGATAATGTAGCCTATGGACCGCGAAAGCGTGGGATCCTGAACAAGCAAAAGCTACAGGACATCGTGGAAAAGGCCCTGCGCGACGCCATCCTTTGGGATGAGGTCAAGGACAGGCTGTGTGATCATGCAGGCAGGCTGTCCGGGGGGCAGCAGCAGAGGCTCTCGATTGCCCGCGTTCTTGCTGTAGAGCCGGAGATCATATTGCTGGATGAGCCCACATCAGGGCTTGATCCCCTCTCTACTCTCAAGATCGAGGATCTACTGTGGGAGCTTGTGAGGTCTTATACAGTTGTGCTGGTTACTCACAATCCCTTGCAGAGCGCTCGAGTTGGCGGAGATATAGCCTTCTTTCTCATGGGCGAACTTGTCGAAACGGGCCCTTCATCCGAGATTTTCACCCGCCCGAAAGATAAGAGAACAGAGGATTATGTATCGGGGAAGTTCGGATGAGCAGAAGGGGAATACGTGGCGATGTCGGGTAATAAGAGTGTCAACAAAATCGAGATCAAGAACCTGAACCTCTACTACGGGCCGGTTCACGCCTTGAAAGGGATTACAGTTGGCATTCTCAAGAACGCCATCACGGCCCTTATCGGGCCCTCGGGGTGCGGGAAATCAACTCTGCTCAGATGTCTAAACCGTATGAACGACGTTATCGAGAATGTAAAGGTAGACGGATTGGTCGCACTCGACGGGGAAGACATCTACGCGTCTGGCGTAGATGTGACTTGCTTACGTAAACGCGTGGGCATGGTGTTCCAGAGGCCCGTTGCGTTCCCACTCTCGATCTACGAAAACGTAGCCTGTGCCGCACGCGTGCACGGCGTTAACGACAGGAAAAGTCTCGACCCAATTGTCGAGGAAAGCCTTCATCGCGTTGGCCTCTGGAATGAAGTCAAAGACAAACTCAGAAGCCCTGCGCTCAACCTGTCTTTGGGACAGCAGCAACAGCTATGTATTGCCAGAGTCATTGCCACCGGACCTGAGGTTATCTTGCTTGACGAGCCGTGTTCAGCGTTGGACCCGGCTTCCACCCTGAAGATCGAGGATTTGATGAGAGACTTGCAGAAACGCTACACCGTGGTTGTAGTCACACATAATATGCAGCAAGCAGCCAGAGCGTCTGACTATACTGTATTCATGCTGGCTGGTGAGCTCGTAGAGTACGGACCGACTGGTCAAATATTCACGTCCCCAGAAGACAGCAGAACCGAGAGTTACGTCACTGGAAGATTGGGTTAGTGGCCGGGAGATTGGGCTGGTGAGCAACTGGAGGTGTTTAGAGTGTTAACTCCCAGAAAGCGCTTTGATGCTGAACTTGCTAAGCTCGACAAGTCTCTGCTCCACATGGGCACGATCGCCGAGGAGATGTTGAGCAAAGCGCTCACTGCGCTTGCAAATAGGGACGTTGGACTTGCAGATGAGACGATAGGCATGGATGATCAGGTGGACGCCTTGAACCTCGAAATCGAGACCACTTGTATAAGGCTCATCGCCACGCAGCAACCTGCGGCGAGGGACCTCCGGGTAATAGTTGCAGCCATAAAGATATGCGCTGACGTTGAAAGAGTTGCGGATTATGTGGTCGATATAGCGAAGACCGCCAAGCGGCTCGCTGACCGACCCCTGTTCAAGCCGCTCATCGACATCCCAAGGCTGCAAAGCTTGGTAAGCCAGATGCTCCACGAAACGCTAGAGGCGTTCGTGAGCAGGGACCTCACTCTGGTTCACAAGATGATCAACGATGACGATCAGGTGGACAATCTCTACCGCAGTTTGTACGAAGAGCTCGTCGAGTTCATGAAGAAGGATCCACAAGTCGTAGATCAGGCCGTTCAGCTTCTCCTCATTTCACGTTATCTCGAGCGTATTGCCGACCATATCACCAACATCGGAGAGCGCGTCTTCTACGTCGAAACCGGCGAGCTCAAGGAACTGCATACTTGAGATTGCCCGATACGTTGGAACACCCCTCATCAGGGGCTGACGTATCGCTTACTTGTGCGCTTCGCATACTCCACGAAAACCCTCTGGTTGTGACCGGGACCTACGCCCTTCACGTTGGGGGAAACGAAGGTGGAGGGCTGAATCCCCGCGGCGACGAGGA
>JBFMGS010000107.1:0-5129 GCA_040752635.1 Bacillota bacterium | reverse complement strand
CATATCCAGTCCGAGGGCTTTCGCGCTCCCCAGGGTGGCCAGATAAAGCGCCTGGGCGGCCGGAAGAACCGTGGGATCGCCTGTCGCTAGCTTATGCAAAAAGGCACCAATCCTGGCCTCCTCGAGGAGATCGAGGTTATTGTTGCTGGCTGCTCCGTCCGTGCCGAACCCGACTTTCACGCCAGCCCTGAGCATCCTGGGAACGGGCGCTATGCCGGAAGCGATTTTCATGTTGCAGCCGGGGTTGTGCGCAACCCCGATCCCCTTCGCCCGAAGAATCTCGATGTCGCCATCGGATACGTGCACGCAGTGCGCAGCAAGCACCGGGAACTCGAACAAGCCGAAGCTGTCCATGAGAGCGATAGGGGACATTCCGCCATAAAGGCTCTTGCATTCCCTGACCTCTCCCTCTGTCTCCGAAAGATGGATATGCATCCCCACCTCGAGGTCCCTCGCCGCCTGCATAACCTTTTCGAGGAAAGCCTGCGGGCACGTGTAAGGGGCGTGCGGCCCGAGCATGGTTGTAATCCTTCCGCCCGCCTTGCCGTTCCAGCGCTCGCATAGCTCTACGCCTTCGCGTAGAGCCCTGTCAGCGCCGGGGGCGCTCCCGACGAGGCCTCTCGATAGGGACGCCCTTATTCCGGTTTCTTCCACGGCCTTTGCCGTCTCGTCCATGAAGAAGTACATATCCGCGAACGTCGTCACGCCGGCCCGGATCATCTCGATACACGCAAGCATCGCTCCCCAGTACACGTCCTCGGCTTGCAGGCGCGCTTCGATCGGCCAGATCTTTTTGGTAAGCCACTCCATGAGCGGCATATCGTCGGCGAACCCGCGAAAGAGAGTCATTGCGGCGTGTGTGTGAGCGTTGACGAAACCGGGCAGCGCGATCAGGCCTGCGCCTCCGATTACCCTCGTAGCTTCGCGAAATCCCTCCGGCGCCGGCGACGGGCCGGCGTACGCTATCCTTGATCCCTTTATGGCTATGTCGCCTTTACCCAGCACGAATGGTTCTTCGCCAGGAGAAACGATCACAACGCCTTCGATGAGGATATCCATACGTGTGTCGGGCTTTGCTTCACTCATTCACATCTCCTCCGCTGTCTGCGCCGCCTGCGAAGCCGCCGGAAATGTACAACATCCAGCATCCGTCCCGATGCGCGACGTATGCTCTGAACGCCTGAACGCCGGGAGTTACCTCAGCGTCGAGAGTTCGCGCACGGCCTTCCCGGCTCTCGCAAGCTCGAGAATAGACAGAACATACCAGCCCTTTTCCTTGTAAGCGAGCCCCAGGAGAAGGCGGGTATACTCGTTGGACGGATCAAGGGCCAGGGCTGCCCGCAGCACCTCGATGGCCCTGTCGAGTTCGCCGATCTTTGAGAGGCTCAACGCGAAGTAATGGTGAATCCATACGTTCTTCGGATCAAGCCTCACCAGCCGTTCAAAACACAGGGTTGACCCCTTGTAATCGCCGAAAGCGTAATAGGCGAAGGCGAGCATGTTCAGACTCACGATATCGCCAGGGTTTTCCTTGACAATACGCTCGTTCTTCCCGATGACCTCCTGGCCGAACTCGCGGTACCCGGCGGATTCGATCGTCCGAAACTCCCGCGCGGCTTCGCGGATCATTCCTAGGTTTGCGTAGCCAACCGCAAGATACAGGTGAGCCTCAAGCTCACCCGGCCCGGCACGTTTATTCCTCTCAATGACCGCCTTCCAGTCCACGAGCGAGCCTGCCCCGCTGTCGCCCGGCGCTTCACCCGCGACAAGGGATCGCCAACCCGCCACGGCAAACAACGCAAAAAGCGCTGCCGCGAAAAACGCCCTGCTCCGCGTGGTACAAGAGGCTCGCGCTCGCAAACCCGGCCTTCTCCTGTGCTGTAGACTTTCCCGGTTCATCGCAACAACCTTCTACAACCGCCGCAGGAATCCTGCAACAGCGCTAGCAGCGCCCCCGCGCGGTTAACTGACCCTGCGCGCGAGGCTGTCCCCGCCTCCCACCTTATCAGGAGCACCAAGAGTTGCCGCCTCTGCGTGGGGCAGCCTTTGGAGCTTGGCCGCCCACCGGCAACCCCACGGAGCGAACCTGACGGAAGATGGCTCGAATCCCCGCCGGCTCAGCAAACCCGGACCAGGGCCGCTTCGATGCGATCCAGGCCCTCTGTTATCCTTTGCACGGAAGCTGCGTACGAAAGGCGCACGCACCTGTCATTTCCGAATGCAACTCCCGGCACCACGGCTACATGTGCATATCGCAGGAGCGCTTCGGCAAACGTGGTAGAGTCCTTTATCTCGATGTCCTCGAGCCTGCCCCCGAAGTAATGCGATACGTCGGGGAAAGCATAAAACGCTCCTTCAGGCACAGGGCACCTGACCCCGGGCATCTCGTTCAGGCGCCCGACCATGTAATCCCGGCGAGCTGCAAATTCCTTCCGCATCCGTTCGAGCGGCTCCTTGTCGCCTACAAGCCCTGCCAGGGCCGCCTTTTGGGAAATCGAAGCGGCATTCGACGTCATGTGCCCCTGTATCGTTTCCATGGCTCGGATGACTTCCCTTGGACCGGCGGCATACCCGATCCGCCACCCTGTCATAGCGTAGGTTTTGGACACCCCGTTGACGACAACAGTCAGGTCCCGGATCTCGGGGCCTAGCGACGCTATGCTCACGTGTTCTGCATCACCGTATATCAGCTTCTCATATATCTCGTCGGAGATCACGGCCACCTTGTGCTCCATCGCAACCTCGGCGATCTCAGAGATCTCCTTCCGCGAATACACAGATCCCGTGGGGTTGCACGGGCTGTTCAGGATGATGAGCCGTGTCTTTGATGTGATGGCGCCTTTGATGGCAGATGTGGCAACCTTGAATCCACGACTGATATCGCCCTCGAGGATAACGGGGACTCCCCCCGCGAGGAAAACCATCTCGGGGTACGAAACCCAGTACGGGCCCAGGATTATGACTTCATCTCCCTCATCGCACAGAGCGAATATGGCATTGAAGATCGAGTGCTTTGCGCCGTTTGAGACCAGCACTTCCTGCGGGGAATACGTAAGTCCGTTATCAACTCGGAGCTTTTCGCAAATGGCCGAACGGAGTTCGGCAATGCCGGCCGTTGGCGTGTATTTTGTGAACCCCGCCCCGATCGCCTCGACCGCAGCTTGCTTGATGTGATCAGGCGTGTCGAAGTCGGGCTCCCCGAGACTGAAGTTCACTATATCCACGCCCTGGCTTCTCATCTCTCGCACGAGAGCGTCAACTCCAAACGTTTTCGACGGACTGACTTTCGTTGTTCTCTGAGCAAGCCTCACAGGTGTCGCCACTTGGACGCGCTTCCACAAGCAGTGCGCCAGAGTGGCCTCCCTCCTCCCGCTTAACACTCTGGGCTATTTGGTAGTGACCGAGAACCCGTACCGGCCGATCTTCCTGCCTAGGCTGTAGTAGTCTGGACCCAGATAAGCGAAGGGTTTCATCGCCTCGACGTCGATCCGCGCCTCGGGCGTGAGGACCCCCTCGTCGGCGTGAACCGCCACCACCTCTCCAACAAAGAGTTCGTGGGACCCCAGCACGACCTGGTGGCGGACTTTGCACTCCATGTTGATAGGGCACTCGCCGATGTAGTGGCATGCGACTTCGTCCCCTGGCACCGCCGTCAATCCGAGCTCTGCAAACTTATCCACGTCGCGGCCCGACACATTGCCACAGTAATCCGTGGCGTGCAGCATATCCGTTCCGGGGATGTTCACGCAGAACGCTCCGGATTCCTTTATGATCCCATGCGAGTACCTCGATAGGTTGATAGCGATGGAGATCATGGGCGGGGTTGCGCACGCCACCCCAGTCCATGCGACCGTGACGATATTTGGCCGCCCGCCAGCACTGGTGCAGCTCACCATGACCGCGGGTATAGGATACAGATATGTCTTGAGTTTGGCTCTTGCTTTTTGCATCGTGCATCGTCTACCTCTCTCTATTCGTCGCACGACAGCCTGCCGGCCTGGGCGTAGTTCTCCTTCGTCATCTCCCGTAAGATGATGCTCACGGCGCTCTCCGGGCAATCGATCGACTCCACAATGGCCTTGGTGACCTTCTCGACGAGTGCCCGTTTCTGCTCGACGGTCCTTCCCTCGAAAAACTCGATCTGCACTATGGGCACGTCTCCACCCCTCCTTCCTAAGAGTCAAGCCTCCCCGTGTCGGTGGCCGCAAAGCATTCAGCTCACAGGCTGCGCTCCGACCATCTCTTCCTCATGAACCTCACGAGCGGTATGCCGATGACGACCACCGAAGCGGCCTCCGAAGCCCCGATGCTGAGGACAAGCATCCAGTAAGGCACGCCGGTGAGCGCGGTAAGGTACGCACTGACGAAGACCGCGTTGAGCACTATTGGTGAAAGATATGCAAGGATGCTGCGCCGAAACACCCGCGTGAGCACCGCGGCGGCCAGCGTCGTCAGGCTGCCGAAGACAATATCGAGAACGCCGTAAGGCCCGATCACGTTTGCAACGAGACAACCCACGAAAAGCGCGGGTACGGCCTCCGGGAACAGGATCGGCAGCACGCTCAGCCCCTCGGCCACCCTGAATTGGAGCGGGCCAAAGCTGATCGGAGCAAGCGCATACGATACCCCTGCGTATGCAGCCGCGATGACACCCGCGCGCACCACCCTCCGAACGAGCCGCGTCTTCTTACTTGAACCTGTCTTCAACAAGCCCTGCTGCTCCTTGGGGACCTACCCGTTGCGGTGGCACCCTCTTTTTCGATGGTATTATTCTCCCTCTTGCCATTAAGTCCTCCGGGATATTTGGAAAAACCCCGCCCCTAAGTGGGTCCGTAAAGAGATTCGCTGTTACAGTGCGGCCGCGCTAAAAACGCGGCTCGAACTTCTGCGGACCAGCACAGCACCGTGTGCCACCGGAGCAGGATAAGTCCTGAGCGCGTAGAATGGCCTAGGAAAAGCCTTCACATCGAGAGGTGGTCACCACGAAAGCTATCAGGGTTGCTCTCCTGGCATGTGTGAGTTTCGCCGCCTTCCAGGGGACGGTTGTTCCTGCAATCTACAGCCTCATCACGTGCCCCGCGCCCGGCGCTGCCCGTCACGACGAAGAACGCCTCGCCTCTGCCTCCGCA
>JBFMGS010000106.1:0-5157 GCA_040752635.1 Bacillota bacterium | reverse complement strand
CACGCGGCAAACCTCGTTGCCTCATCACGCACCACAAAGGGTGGCGCCGGCCGCCGCGAACCTCACGTTACACCTCGGCCTCAGTGCAAGACCGCCTTCCTGCCGGGCACAGACCTACGGAAATGGCACGCCACGAAGTGCAGGTCTCCGATGTCGATGAACTTGGGGTCTTCTTTAGAGCATATCTCCTGCGCGTACCTGCACCTTGTGTGGAACCTACAGCCGCTGGGCGGGTTTATGGGGCTGGGCACGTCGCCTTCGAGAATGATCCTTTGCTTCTTCTTCGTCGGGTCCGGTATCGGCACAGCCGAAAGGAGCGCCTCGGTGTACGGGTGCTGCGGGTTATTGTAGAGTTCGTGCTTGGCGGCGAGCTCCACTATCTTCCCGAGGTACATCACGGCCACCCTGTCGCTTATGTGTTTCACCACGCTCAGGTCGTGGGCGATGAACAGGTAGGTGAGCCCGAACTCTTTCTGCAGGTCCTGAAGCAGGTTGATAACCTGCGCCTGGATGGACACGTCAAGCGCCGACACAGGCTCGTCGCATATGATGAGCTTGGGGTTCACGGCAAGCGCCCTCGCCACCCCGATCCTCTGGCGCTGGCCGCCGGAGAATTCGTGCGGGTATCTCCTTGCATGGAGAGGCGAGAGGCCCACCACTTCCAGGAGTTCCTTCACCCTCTTGTCCTTTTCCCTGCCCCGCGCGATCCTGTGGATCTCCATGGGCTCGCCGATGATGTCGCCCACGGTCATCCTGGGGTTCAGCGACGCGTACGGGTCCTGGAAGATTATCTGCATGTCCTTGCGAAGCTCGCGCATCTCCTCCCTGCCGAGCTTCAAGATGTTCCTGCCCTCAAAGTGTATCTCGCCGGAGGTGGCCTCGATGAGCCTTAAGATGAGCCTGCCCGTAGTGGACTTGCCGCAGCCGCTCTCTCCGACGAGCCCGAGCGTCTCACCACGATTGATGAAGAAGCTCACACCGTCAACGGCCTTGACCGCGCCCACCTGCCGCGACAGGATTATGCCCTTTGTTATGGGGAAGTGCTTCACCAGGTCTTTTACGTCGAGAAGTGCCTCTGCCATGACTCTTGCCCCCTTTAGTGTCTTCGGTAATCGAGGAACTTCCAGCACCTGACCTGGTGACCGTCCTCGACATCGACGAGCCCGGGCTCTTCTTCCTTACAGATATCCCTTACGAAACTGCACCTCGGGTGGAACCTGCACCCGCTGGGCATGTTGAACGGGTTCGGAACGACGCCCTCTATCACCTGGAGCCGCTCGCGGTCCTCGTTTACCTTGGGGATGGACCCGAGCAGGCCCAGGGTATACGGGTGTTCCGGCCTCTTGAATATGCTTACGACATCCGCGCTTTCGACGATCTTCCCTGCATACATCACCACGACCTTGTTGACCGTCTCCGCGATAACACCAAGGTCGTGGGTGATGAGCATGATGGCGGTGCCGAGGTCTTGTTTGAGCTTGAGCATGAGATCGAGGATCTGCGCCTGTATGGTGACGTCAAGGGCCGTGGTGGGCTCGTCCGCAATGAGCAGCCGGGGGTTGCACGAGAGGGCCATGGCGATCATCACCCTCTGTCTCATTCCGCCGCTCATCTGGTGGGGATACTCGTCAACGCGCCTCTCCGCGGACGGAATTCCTACAAGCTTCAACATCTCAATGGTCTTCTTGCGCGCTTCCCTCTTCCCCACCTTTTGATGGAGCATGATCGCCTCCATGACCTGGTCGCCGATGGTGAAGACAGGGTTCAGGCTCGTCATGGGCTCCTGAAATATCATGGAGATCTCGTTGCCACGGATGTGCCTCATCTCGGCCTCGCTCTTCTCCAGGATGTTCTCGCCCTCAAAGATTATGTCACCCTCGATGATCTTGCCGGGCGGATTGGGGATGAGGCGCATGATCGAGAGAGAGGTGACGCTCTTCCCGCACCCGCTCTCTCCTACTATGCCGATGGTCTCTCCCTTGTCCACCGAAAAGCTGACCCCGTCTACAGCAGGCACAACCCCGTCTTCGGTGTAGAAATACGTCTTGAGGTCCCTTACCTCCAAAAGCACCTCGCCCATGCCGTCCTACTCCTCCTCGCAACCGCAACGCTTCACCCATTAACGATTCTAGATCGGAGTCTTATTTCCTGCTTTGGCGCGTATCGCTGTGGCACGGCGCCGATTTACCATCTGCCGCTTGCCTCAGCGAATCAGTGCATGACCAGTTCGAGTCTTGGGTTGGGGATTCTACCGGGGATCCTCCCTCTCTTGGCGATAGGCTTGCCTGCCACTTCCTTAAGATCGAGGGTCATGTCGATGGGAGCCGCCTGTGAGATGAAGCTCCCGACTCCAAAGGCATCGGCTCCGGCCTCGGCCAGCTCCCGGATTTTCTCGGGGTACAGCCCACCTGACACCAGGATCTTCACATGGTTATAGCCGGCCTGGTCGAGCCTGGCCCGCACCTCGGCCACGAGGTCCGGAGTCACGCCGCCCCTCTCTCCCGGGGTGTCCAGCCGGATCCCCGCGAGGCGGCTACCGAGGGCCTCTGCAACCCGGAGCGCTTCCTCGGCCTCATCTTTGAAGGTATCAACCAGGATGATCCTCGGGGCATCGGGCGGCATGAAGTCGTCGTAGGCCTGCGCCACCTTCACAGTGTCTCCGGCAATGAGGAACACCGCATGGGGGACCGTGCCCGTCGGCTCCTGCCCGAGCAGTTTGGCCGCCAGGATACAGCTCGCTCCATCTGCGCCGCCGATCACTGCTGCGCGTTCCATCACAGGTGCCACCGCCGGGTGGACGTGTCTTGCGCCAAAGCATATGACCCGCTTGTCCCCGGCGGCGAGCTTGACCTGCCGCGCGGCCGTGGCCCAGCCGCTGGAGCTCGCCAGGAACCCCAGGATTGGAGTCTCGAACATCCCGAATTCCTCGTATGGTCCTTCGATTCGCATCACGACGTCCTTGGGGGCAAATTCCTCGCCCTCCGGAATAGCCCACACTTTGACCCGCTTGCCCTTGAGGAGGTGGAGGGCTTCCCCTACCCCTGAGAAAATCCCCTGCTTGCGCGGGAAGATCTCTCCGACGACAGGCGTTGCGCCCAGGTTCAACTTGTCCAGGATCTCCCGCGTCCTCACGAAGTAGATGTCTGTCGTCAGGCCGCGACGAATCTCATCATGCTCCGCGGAGTAAAACCGCTTCTCGGGATCGACCGTAGTCGCCTTGAGATCATCCAAGGTCCGGATCTCTTCCGAAGCGGGCTCGCGGCCGCGCTCACTATCAGGCATAGAAAAGACTCTCCTTTCGCCCTCTGCGGCAGGTAGGACAGGAACGGGTAAGCTCGTGCCATGGCAGCGAGTCCCAACTCAAGCAAGATTATACCATATGTCACGTTACGATGAAAACGGGTTAGCAGCCGTTTTGCACCGCTAGCGCTACGCCATCCATCGCCCTTCGTAGACCTGCCGGTACCTTTCGTATAGTGTGAGCACCTTCCTGATGTAGTCTCTAGTCTCCGGAAACGGGATGCGGTCGATCTCCTCTTTCCGGCCGGTCCACCGTTCCGCCTCGAGCCACTTGCGGACGTTTCCCCGCCCGGCGTTATACGCCGCCAGCACAATGACCTCGTCACCGCCGAACTCCCGCCCCAGCGAGGCCAGGTACCACGTGCCGATTTGCAGGTTCACCCTGGGATCGTGAAGCATCTCGGGCTGAAATCGCTCTATGCCGAGTTCCTGCGCCGCCCACCTGCCGGTATCAGGCATGACCTGCATGAGGCCTTTTGCACCCTTCTCCGACACAGCGTGTGGCCGGAACCTGCTTTCAACGCGAATGATCGCGGTCACGAGAAACGGGTCCACATTGTGTTCCGCGCAATACTGCGTTATGAGATCCCTGTACGGGACGGGATACGCCCATTCCAGGTACCACCGGGAGTGAAAGAAAAGGTATATGCCAAGCAGGGCACCGAGAACAACAAGCGCCCACCGTGCCGCCCGGCGAAGATTGATTACTACCACGCTCTCACCGTCCTGGGGTTGCGTTCGCTAGTATTCGATATACATCATGGCGGCAATCTATTCATAGCCGGACTGGTATTCTGTTTCACAGGACCGTATAGCGTATTAAGCTGTCAGGACTCGTCGGGGTATCAAGCGTTCTGGGCTTGTCAGATGGAGTCCCGGTCGGCACGCAGCTTTCGGTTTTCACTATCAGGGTGCGTGGCAATACCGAACTGCTTGAGGACACGGTCTACCTGCTCTCTTGTCTCCTCAAGGGACCCCGAGTTATCGACGACGAAATCCGCACGCCGGGCCTTCTCCTCTAACCCGGTCTGGGCCTTCACCCGCGCGAGCGCCTCCTCCTGCGTAAGCCTGTCCCTAGCCATGATCCTGGCCACCCGCTTCGCCTCGCTGGCGGTCACTACGATCACTCTGTCAACAAGCTTGTCCATGCCTGCTTCATACAGAACGGCCGCGTCCACCACGACAAGGCTGTGCTGTCGGGTCGCCTCACGGATACGCTCACTGGCCACCTGCCGCATCCTGGGGAACATGATCCTGTTCAGACGGTCGAGCGCTTCGGGGTCCGAGAACACAAGCTTCCCCAGAGACCTCCGATCAAGAGTACCGTCTCTTTGGCGGAATCCGGCGCCGAACTCTTTGATTATCGCCTCAAGTGCAGGCTGCCCGGGTTCGACAAGCTCACGCGCCACATGATCGACATCGATCACGAGACCTCCAAAGCGCGCAAGCTCCGAGGATACAAGGCTCTTTCCGCTTGCTATGCCTCCTGTCACGCCGATGACCATGCGCTTACCCCCAGACGCGCCGCCAGCTTCGGCTGAAGAAGTTCGAGAGCCAGGCTGGAAATCCTTCTAGAGAGGACCAACCGATATCAGGAATCACCTGGTAATAGGCTCGCCATCTTAGTCGTAAGTTTACAATGCGCGAACCAATGACGTGTAGAACGCCTGCTGCGCGGGCCTATCTCAGTTTGAACACGCCGAGCAGGATCAGGAGTCCGCCGGGTATCTTCTCGAGCTTGGGACCCAAAGCGCTCATCTTCATTCGAGATCCAACGCCAAGGCCGGCGCTCACAAAGATGTACTGAGTGATTCCTGCGACGATCGGGGTGAGTGTTCCCGAGAGCCCGGCCATCCC
>JBFMGS010000105.1:0-5179 GCA_040752635.1 Bacillota bacterium | reverse complement strand
TTCATGGCGATCTGGTGGGACGCAACAACGGCCGTCCCGAACCCCGCGACTATGCGAAGATATGCGAGCTGCCCCCCGCGGAGAATCAGTTGCTCGATGGCAGCAGGGACACCGACATTGACGATCCGTCTCACAAGGTGGAAGTTGAGGCGGAAAGGCCCCTTGAGATGCAGGACGAACCTGCCGCCTGTTACAACCCGCATGATGAGCACAAACGCGATCGCCCGAGATATGCTGGTGGACAACGCCGCCCCGGCAACGCCCATTCTGGGGAGTCCAAACTTGCCGTATATCAGGACATAGTTGCCGATGACGTTAAGGATGTTGCAGAACGTGTTGACCTTCATAGGAGTTGCAGTGTCTCCCGCGCCGCGAAGCGCAGCGGCGACGCACATCGTGAGGAGCATGAAGATGGCGCCTGCCGCGACTATCTGCATGTAAGCTACTCCAAAGGGGATGACTTCCTCCTCGGCACCCATCAGGACCATTACGGTTCTTGCGAACACAAGCCCCAGCACGCTGACCCCAATGCCCATCAACGTGGTGAGCATGAAGCTCTGCCGGAGCGCGTCGTCCGCAAGCTCCCTTTCGGCTGCACCGACCGCCCGCGCGATCACAGCCGTGGTGCCGACGTTGAGAGCCATGAAGAGGGCCGTTGCAAAAAACATCGGCTGATTCGTCAGCCCTACAGCAGCGATGGCCGCCGGCCCGAGCCGACCAACCATTATCATGTCTGCCATGCCCACCAGAGTGACCAGAAGCATCTCAACGAGGGTAGGTCCGGCGAGATCAAGCACCCGCCGTCTTATAGCCGTAGCGGGGGTGACTTGTACCGAGGGCAATGCACGCGATTCCGCTTCTTACACCTCCTGATGCCGCAGAGGAGTTCCCCCGTTTATTATAGCCCTGCATTCCCTATGCTGGCAAGACACACCGGCACACGAAAGGGTAGGGAAATGGTATGCCTGTCCGTGGGAATAACAACGTGGAACCTGGGGGACAATGCCGGGGCGAGCCGGTTCACCCCTGGCCGGCGCGTGCGGAAGTTTCCCCGGCAGTCTCAGGTGGCATGGGAGAGGGGCCGGCGGCTTTAACAGGGCGTCCGAAACCTTGCGCTAATCCTCCTGGGTGCCTTCGGACGTCGGGATCTCGCCCCTGTGTCGGAAGCCGGTCCTGCGATAGCTCACGATCTCGAAGTGTTGGTCCACATCGACGTCATATTCCGCCAGGAGTTCGTCCCTGCCGTGTCTCCGCATGTACTCGTCCTCTTCGATGATTTCTACTTTGACGGTCCAACCGTCCTCTCTTGGGGTGACGCCGATGATCTTCCACAGTTCCCCAATATTCCTTCTGACAAAGTCTTGAGCAACCGTCAGACACTTCTCGACATCCATATGTAAACCCCCCATATTACCGCCCTGCGGTTCATCTTGGGCCAGCTATCTTAAGTCTGATATCGACAAAGTTGTATGGTGGCCACGGCCCGGTGTAGTTGAAATCGAAACGGTCGCCGAGCTCGGCGGCAACCTCGTTTACCCTTTGATCGAACTCGGTTTCCCGCGCCTTTTCCACAAGGTAGGCTGCGTTAAGGACCATTCTTTCCCCCAGGGGCGCATTCAGCCTTGAGGACACCGTGTAGGTTTTGAGGTTATCATGGATGGCCCGGCTTATCTTGGCCGCGCGCGCGGCGAGCGCCTCCGCCGCCGCCTCCCCGGTCGAAATGGCAGTTTGCAGCGAATGCGACGGCTGCCTGAGGATTCGCCGGCGCGGCCCTGTCATAGATGCAAGGCCTTTTCCAATTGACTTAAGCTCCTCCATGAAAGCTTCTTGCTTCCAGGAGACTGCCAGGCCAACTTCTATCTTACCGTGGATGTAACTCAGGGTGCCCTTAAAGCCGTCGTAGCCTCCCCGCAAGACTTCGATGACATCGTGGGCCGTGCCAAGTGTATTCCCAAAGCTGACAGGGATCACCGTATACCGTTCCATCAAAGACAACAGTACTCTCTGGTGCGTGAAAACGTTCTGACGAGACGGCGGGAACTCTGTTTCCGGTGTCTTGCTCACGACCGCAGCGATGTCGTCGTAAGGAATGACAAACACGTCCCCGGGAGGCTGGCCTATCCCGCTAAGCCCCAGAGGCTCCTCGACTGGGCCGCCGACTATACCATAGAGGTACAACGCCCCTTCCCCGCTCGCGTGTCCGCGTGCCTCGCCCTTCTCAGGAGACTTACTGCGCATGGCCGACCCCCTCCGTGGATTTGATGAGTCTTTTGGCGGACTCTCTGAAGTGGTCGCCCAGGACCACAAGACCGGACCGGGGTACGCCTATGACTTCGACTTTCCCCAGATCGGTGAGGAAATCGCGTATGGCAAGCATCCCGGCCCTTCTACACAATGCCTCGATGTCTGCGCCTGTGGCGCCCTCGACGAGCGAAGCCAACCACTCGGGCGTGACACCCTCGGCAACTGGCTTCCGAGCGAGGTGAACCCGGAAGATCGCAACTCGCTCCTCAAGGGTGGGCAACTCTAGTTTCAGGTGGAGCTCCAGCCTCCCGGGCCTGAGGAGCGCAGGGTCTACCATGTCTATGCGGTTCGTCGCACCGATGATCAGGATGCCCCTTATCTTCTCTATCCCGTCGATCTCCGTCAGCAACTGGCTCACCACCCGGTCCATCACTGCGGAGTCCGCCGAGGACATTCTCGCGGGTGCAATGGCGTCGATCTCATCAAAAAAGATTATGCAGGGAGCCACGTGCCTAGCTTTGGCGAAGATCTCCCTCACGCCTTTTTCGGACTCTCCGACCCACTTGGAGAGGAGTTCAGGCCCCTTTATGCTTATGAAGTTCGCCTCGCTCTGGCTGGCAACTGCCTTCGCGAGAAGGGTCTTACCCGTCCCGGGCGGACCATAAAGGAGAATTCCCTTTGGGGGCTCAATCCCCGCGGCCTCGAACAACTCTGGATACTTGAGGGGCCACTCGACGGCCTGCACGAGTTCTTGCTTGACGCTTTCGAGGCCCCCAATGTCGTTCCAACTGGTCTCGGGCACCTCCACAAGGATCTCCCTGGTTCCAGACGGCTGCACCTCTCGCAAGGCCGAAAGGAAGTCCCCCATCGTCACCTCGAGCCTGGAGAGGACATCGTCGGAGATGTACTCGGATTGCAGGTCGATTTCAGGGATAAGCCTCCGGAGGGCGCTCATTCCTGCCTCTTTACAAAGCGCCTCGAGGTCTGCGCCGACGAATCCGTGAGTCACCTGCGCCAGCTTCTCAAGGTCTGCGTCTTTGCCCAGGGGCATTCCCCTCGTGTGGATCTGGAGGATCTCCAGCCGGCCTGCTCGGTCCGGCACGTTGATGGATATCTCTCTGTCGAGCCGTCCGGGTCGCCTGAGCGCAGGGTCGAGCGCGTTCGGGATGTTGGTCGCAGCAATGACGATCACCTGTCCCCGGCGCTCGAGTCCGTCAAGCAGTGCCAGGAGCTGCGCCACAACTCTTTTTTCAACCTCTCCTGTCACCTCCTGGCGCTTGGGGGCGATCGCGTCTATCTCGTCCAGGAATATGATACTTGGTGCGCTTTTCCTCGCTTCCTCGAATACTCTCCGAAGTTCGGCCTCGCTCTCGCCGTAGTACTTATGGATGATCTCGGGACCGTTCACGTGGATAAAGAATGCGTCCGTCTCGCTTGCGACCGCGCGGGCAATGAGAGTCTTGCCGGTGCCTGGAGGGCCGCAAAGGAGAACGCCTTTGGGGGGCTCTATCCCGAGCCTCCCGAAGATCTCAGGGTGCCTCAGAGGGAGTTCGATCATCTCCCGGACCTTCTGGATCTCCTTGCCAAGCCCACCGATGTCTTCGTAGGTGATCTTGGGTTCCCTTTTCCCGCGGACTTCTTCAGAGCTTGCTATCACGCGCGTCGAGGAGGTCGCCGCCACAATGCCCTTTGGATATGTGTCTACGACCTCGAACTCGTACGGCAGGCTGCCAAAAAGGTTGAGGCGAATGTGGTCCTGACAGGACACGGGGATACCTTCCATCGCCCTCCGTATGAAGAGCGTGTCCCCGTAGCCTGTTGTGCGCGTCGCCCTATGCACGGGCGCGAGAACGATCTTTTCGGCGCTTCTGCACTGCGCCTTGACCAGTTTTACCTTGTCGTCCAGCGCGACCTGCGCGTTTCTCCGGACGATCCCGTCGATCTGGATGAGCCGCTTCCCCCGGTGTTCGGGAAACGCCAACATGATCCTGGCCGGAGCTCTCCGCTTTCCGCAGATCTCAACGACGTCGCCGATCTCGCACCCGAGCTTAGCCATGTCCACAGGATCAACTCGGGCTATGCCTCTTCCCACGTCCCTGGGCAACGCTTCAGCTACTCGAAGCTCCATCGGGTCCGAAGGTGCCAACCTTACCGCCCCTTTCGTGCTCCTGGTACTCAACATATGTCGTGTCGGGACACAACTTTCCGTGTCCCGACACGACAACAGGTAACTAGGCTCCGTCAACTCGATACGCCTGGGTCATGGGCAAGAGCTTAAGCAGCAGGAGGAGCAGCTAACTGGAGAAGGCCAACCGCCTCGGCGTACTTCAGCCAGGTGTCTACAGATGCGATAACGATCCTGGCTTCCACTGCAAGGAGTTCTATCCCAACCAGAGTCACTCTCACCCACAAGTCGATCACTACGCCTTTATCAAGAATCCTATCCAACACTTCCGCCAGACTCGAGGCCTCAAGGCTCTTACGAATCCCCATACATCGTTCCTCCTTTCATCGATTACATCGCCTACCTTGCCGGCGCTCCCACCAGCAGGCAGGTTAACACAACCGGTACCGTCAGCATCACATCGGGCGGACTGCCGATGCTTTGCTACACTTCATTATATCCGGCTTGCCTGCCGAGTGTTACACCATCGCCCCTACTCCCTTGTTATCTAGGGCACCCCTCTTGATCTCAGACCCAACGAAACTATAAGGTGGCCAAGGGCCGGTGAATCTCACCTCCACCGTTTGGTCTGACGCTATTCGTTCCAGTTCGTCACCCAGCTGCTCAACATCGGAGACCGGCACAAGCACTGACAGGTTGAGGATCATCTGTTTTTCCGACCCGTCACCCTTCAACTTGTTCACACATACTGCAGCTACCAGCCTTGAAATCCGTTCAGAATAGTCCCGACACGCCGCAGGTGCTATAGCT
>JBFMGS010000104.1:0-5210 GCA_040752635.1 Bacillota bacterium | reverse complement strand
AGGAACAAGAAGAAGGATGTCGAAACTGAATATGGACGGATAAAAGAATAACCCCCTGCGAGCTCTTGCACGCTTGGTCCAAGAGCATGATTTGCAGACGGGGCTTCTTATGCAGTAGAGAACTGACCGCCGAAAGGCGGTCAAGTGTTTTATGGCGGCTTCGACATTTTGCGACAATTATTGACTTCTTACCAGAACACTTTGGGGCTGGGCTCTTCCTGATCGGCATCTTCCGGCAGAGCATGTTTTAAAATTTCTTTTTGCGGCGCAGCCTCTTTTTCCGGCGAACGTTTTTTGGCCTTTTGTTTTTCCTGCGCTCCCCGTCCCAGGGTCTCTTCTGCTCCGGCGCGTCCGGGGATTTCGCCAACCACCGGGAAGACGACTTCGATTTCGGGCAGGGCTTCGTGAGACGGAATGCGGGCGTCAAGGTCGGGCGGCAGGGTCGCCCCCAGCGGGTGCTGAGTGTAGTCCAATTTGTCGATCATCAGCGGGGGACGGCCGCCGAGCATCAGGACAGCCCTGTCGCGAGGAAGGCGCATCACTTCGTCCGGCGCCAGGAGGCTACGCGAGGCCGTGGAGCGCATGACCTGGACGGGATCAAGGGCTAAAGCCTTCTTGCGGACGGCCAGTTTCTCGACGGTGCCGGCGCCCAGGCGCTCAGACACGTACTCGGCGGTGCTCAGGTCGTTCGCGCCGAAGACGAGCTGGGAATCGCAGCAGGCGACGATCTCCTCCCACTCGTCGTTGGGGTAGCGGTTTTTAAGCTGCGGCAGGGACTGCGTGATCATCAGGGTCGAGAGCCCCCTGGAACGGACGGTGGCGATCTTCTTCTTGAAGTCCGGGATGGCGCCGATGTTGCAGAACTCGTCGAGGACGAAGTTGACCCTCACGGGGCACTTCCCCCCGCTTTTGTCGGCCAGCCGGATGAGTTTGATGAAGAGGAACGAGAAAAACAGGCTGGCAAGGAAGTCAAAGGCGGAGTCGGTGTCGGAGACGATGCAGTAGTAGACGGCCTTCTTTTTCCCCGGAAGCTCTAAATCAATGTCGCTCACGGCGGTAAGCTTCCTGACCATATCGTTCTGGAAGACCTGGATGCGCACACCCAGGCCCTGGATGATGTCGGACTTCGTCTTCCGGTCGGCCTGGGCGTAAATGTTCCACGCCGCTTTCGCCGGGTGGCTTCCCCCGAGGGAGCCGAAGGTCGTCTCAAGCTGGTTCAAGTCCCCGCAGGAGAGCAGGGCGTACAGGGAGTCCATGTTGCGCTTTTCGGGCTCGTACTCGTTGATGACGTAGATCGCCAAAGCCTTCAAGAGGTTCTGTTCCGCCGAGGCCCAGAAGGGGTCGGAGCCGATCTTCTTGACGCCGGCAACGGTCGTGTTGGCGATGATGGTGTCCGCGAAAAGCTGGGCGTCGAGGTCGGTCTTGATCTCCCCCAGCGGGTTCCACCGGTCCGACGCGGCCATATCGACGAGATTGAAGACGCGCACTTCGTAGCCCTGCCCGGCGAAGAAGGCGGCGGTGGCGGGCGCGATCTCGCCTTTCGGGTCGGTGCAGACGCAGGAGCGACCGGCGACGACGCTCTGGAGAAGGGCGGGAACGACGAGGCTCCTGGTCTTCCGTGAGCCGGGAGGGCCGAAACACAGCACGTTCTCGTTCAATTCCCTGGAATCAAGCCGCACCGGTTCGCCATAAAGGGCGCCGAAGAGGATGCCGGGGCCGAAGCCGAAGGAAAGGATTTCCTGCGTTTCTTCGGGAGTCATCCAGCGGGCGGTGCCGGACGTGGGGTCTTCGGTGAACTCGGGCTCTTTCTTTCTGACCCTGAAGGCCTCGGGCATCACGGACTGGAGCTTGAGGTAGGCGATGAACAGGCAGGAAGCGGCCATCAGGTTCAACAGGAACCACCAGCCCAGGGTGCCCTGGAAGGGAACGTAAACGGCGGCCAAGAAGGGGTTCTTGAAGAAAGCGACGGCTTTTTTGAAATCGACGAACATCACGGTCAGGGAGCCTAAAAGCCAGGCGTCGAGGACGTAGACGACAGCGGCGACGAGGACGTACCAGAGTTTTTTATTCTGGAAGAGCCTGGCCATTTTCTGGTTGATAACTAACTCTGCGATACGCAAGCCGGGAACACCTCCGAAACAAGGGCGTCGGGGACGGTAACGATTTCAGTATTCGGAAAGAGAGCGGCAAACGCGCCTTTTTGGCTGGCAAGACAGACAATGACGTTCTTGCGGGCTTCGCGGGCGGCGACGTAATCGAGATAATCACGCAGGGCGCGGCGCTTGACGAGGTCGTTGGTCACAAGAGACGTGATGAAGACGCCGTCGAGCTCGTAGTCGGCAAAGGGCCGGGCGCAAGGTTGACAGCCGGGAAAAAGCTTGCGAACCCGCTCGTCAATAATGTCGAGGCTTTCAAGCAGGCCGACGCCGAACGGGTACGGCAGGAGCAACAGGGACTCAAGGTTCGCGGGTTCAACGCCGAACTTCTCAAGGGCTTCCGGCGACGGATAGAAGACAATGGCGTGCCTGATGCGCCAGCTTTTCAGATGCGCAAGCTCTTTGCGTATGGTGCGGACCGCCTGCTGTTGCGGCCTGGAAGACAAGAGGTAGAGGGCGTACTCCCGCCCGTTTTTGCTCACAACAGCATCAAACCTGGCCCCGCGATAGACGTAGCTGTTGGAACGCTTAACTTCGTGCGGGAACGCGGCGTCCCAACCCTGAAGAGACAGCAGAATGCCGGCAACATCGGCTTTGTGCTGGCGCTGCCACTTATGGCGCACCCTGAAGGGAACCTGGTCGAGGCCGATGGCTTTCGCTCCCCTGGCTGTGATCTGAATGAGGTTATCCGCTCTGGCGATGTAATCGCGCTTCGCCAGCTCACTTATCCGCGCCTTGTGGTAGGATGCAACTCCATAGACAGCTCCCGCCTGATCCACACTCAGCGCCCCACAACGCGCCAGCATAGACAAAAGCCTCTCGTCACGTTCGGTAAGCTGTTTGCGTCCTGACAATTCATTTCTTCCTCCTTCTGGCACACATCGGGCTGGAAATAAGGAAGACGACTTTTGAACCTTCTCCGACACGGAAGCAGATAATTGACACTCACACAAAAGGCCGTTTAAAGGGGCCTTATATATTTGCCATTTTGAGCCCCTTTCCGTGACATATCCCCTAAATACTTCGTCATCAAGTCATATGTCGCTGACGGCTAATCTCTGAAGTGCCCAAAAGATTAGAGCGGCAAGGTTTTCGTTGGTTGCGATTCCTGTGACCGGAGACAGATGAAAGGCATATCTTTTGACGGTAACGTAATTGAGCCCGTTCCAGACACGTGTCCGGGGCTTTCTGTTCTTTCCTTAATATTGCGTTTTTACTTTTCAACGATGTTACAGGGCTGTTCGTACACGAAAATTTCCGTGCGCGGGTTTTCTTTATCCACTCGGCCAATTACCATAAATGCCAAACGTTGCCAGTCGTCATTCGTTATGACCCGCGCGAATTTCAGGCCGTTGATAATGCACGAAAAGGCCCGGTTGTCAGCGTCCCACTCAATCTCCTTCGGGACGTAGGCGACGATCTTGACTAGTACCCGCTCAAAGGTGATCTGGACGCCGAGCTTTTCGTTTAATTTGCAGACCGCGTCGGCGACAGACCGGGACCAAAGAAGCCGCATTTGCGGATTGTTCAGGGCGTTGGCGCGCCTGGGGAGGTAGTCCCTGACGACGACGTGCAGCACCCTGCCGTCGTAGTCCGCCTCGGCCAGCATTGTGCGGCTGTCTTTGTCGATCACGTCCCAGCGCACCATCTCGTCCTGGAGGTTTTCAAGCTGTTGCCATACTTCCGCCCTGATCCTCTCGATGTTCCGGTAGTGCATTTCCAGAAACTCTCTTAAGTCTTTCAACATCTGCATCGACGGAGACCTCCTGTCCCATGAAGGTGATGGCTATCCTGGCTTTCTTGGAAGTGGCGGACTGCACCGTCCCGCTCCAGCCGGCGAAAGGCCCTGACAGCACTTCAACAACGTCGCCTTTCTGGATCTTGGGCTTGGCCGGCATCGTTAGAGTGCGCATGACTTCTTCCTCGTCCACCTGGCCCAGGACTTTGTGCCTGGTCGTCAGGGAGCAGAGGTAATATTCAGGCCACTGGTCGGCTTCGATGAAAATGTAGCCCGGAAAGATGCGCTCGCCTTCGCGCTCGGGAATGACGATGCGCCCGATTCTCCCGGTCAGCCCGTCAAGTTTGCGTTTTTCCAGGTAGCTTTTGACCTTCCTCTCGTGCTGTGAAGCAACTTGAACTACGAACCAGTGCATTTCTCCTACCCCTCGTTTCCATCTGGGTCTGGGGAGTTTCGCCCCTGAACAAAAGAGGAGCGCGTTGTTGGCGCTCCCCCGTGCTTGCCCACCATCACTCGAAAGCTTTTAAGAACTCGTTGACATCGATCTTTGGCCTCCGGCTTTCCTCGGGCTCGGAGGCGGCCATTGGCTGCAAGTTTGCCGATCCCGAGGAAACGCGTAGCCGGATGTCGCGGATTTCCTGGATGATGACGTCCAAAGACAGCGTTATATCTCGTCCTCGATCCAGCCACTCACGGGCCACCCGGGATCGCTCTCTTTCCGGCAACGTGAAGACAGGGTGATCCGCTGGCAGGCGAATAGCCAATACGCGGGTATCTCCCTTTTCTCCTGTTCCAGGCTTGTTTCGTTTATCCCGACCCACGACACCATCTCCTTGTATACACCGTCTAACCGTCTTTCTCTAAGCCCGGCGGGTTGTGTGATGCCAAATTGTATTACACGTTTGTATACACTTTTGCCGCCGTGCTACGTCGGACTTCCGGGCATTTTGTCTTCCGTTTTGTAATACATCCTTCCGCAACTCCTGAATGGGGTGTATTACAAATGCTCCCTCCCTCCGGCCTGCGTCCTTAGAATCCCTGGCTTGCCGCTGTATACATTTTTGCTATTCGGTGTATTACAAATTGCCCTTCGTCATACTGTTACTCCGCGCCACCACTGCCTTCCCGCTGTATACATTTTTGGAGAGCATCTTCAGATACCCGTTGGCGTTGGCGAACACCGGATCAGACGCAATCGTGGCCGTCGGGAAAGCTTTGGTTAGTTCAGACCCGAGTAGCAAGGGGCCTCCCCCGATGAGGTACACCGCCTCGACGAAGTTGGCGAAGTCCCCAAGGGCCGATAACACCTGGCGCGA
>JBFMGS010000103.1:1923-5216 GCA_040752635.1 Bacillota bacterium | reverse complement strand
AAAAGAAAAACCCCGAAGCGTAAAAGCTTCGGGGTCAAATACTTTCCGGCAGCGACCTACTCTCCCAGGCAGTCTCCCGCCAAGTACCATCGGCGCTGGAGGGCTTAACTTCCGTGTTCGGGATGGGAACGGGTGCGACCCCTCCGCCATTGCCACCGGAAACCTATTCAGAATTTGCAACTACACAAGTTTCGAGATCACCCTGGGTCTTGCAAGAAGGCCGAGACCTCAGGAAGTCTGAGGTCAAGCCCTCGACCTATTAGTACCAGTCAGCTAAAGGCATTGCTGCCCTTACACACCTGGCCTATCAACGTCGTAATCTGCGACGGGTCTTACTCCCTAAAGGATGGGAAACCTCATCTTGGGGTGGGCTTCGCGCTTAGATGCTTTCAGCGCTTATCCCAACCGAACATAGCTACCCAGCGCTGCCCCTGGCGGGACAACTGGTACACTAGAGGTTCGTTCACTCCGGTCCTCTCGTACTAGGAGCAACCCCCCTCAAGTTTCCTACGCCCACGACGGATATGGACCGAACTGTCTCACGACGTTCTGAACCCAGCTCACGTACCGCTTTAATGGGCGAACAGCCCAACCCTTGGAACATGCTTCAGCTCCAGGATGCGATGAGCCGACATCGAGGTGCCAAACCTCCTCGTCGATGTGGACTCTTGGAGGAGATAAGCCTGTTATCCCCGAGGTAGCTTTTATCCGTTAAGCGACGGCCCTTCCACTCGGAACCGCCGGGTCACTAAGCCCCACTTTCGTGCCTGCTCGAGGTGTGTCTCTCGCAGTCAAGCTCCCTTTTGCCTTTACACTCTGCGAATGATTTCCAACCATTCTGAGGGAACCTTTGGGCGCCTCCGTTACCTTTTAGGAGGCGACCGCCCCAGTCAAACTCCCCACCTGACACTGTCCCCACACCAGCTCATGGCGCAAGGTTAGAACTCCGATAGTTTAAGGGTGGTATCCCACCGTTGACTCCACACAGGCTGACGCCCATGCTTCCCAGTCTCCCACCTATCCTGTACATAAACGACCAAAATCCAATGTCAGGCTAGAGTAAAGCTCTACGGGGTCTTTCTGTCCAGTCGCGGGTAACCTGCATCTTCACAGGTAATTCAATTTCACCGGATCCCTCGTTGAGACAGTCCCCAGATCGTTACACCATTCGTGCGGGTCGGATTTTACCCGACGAGGAATTTCGCTACCTTAGGACCGTTATAGTTACGGCCGCCGTTCACTGGGGCTTCGGTTCAGACCTTCGCTTGCGCTAAGCCCTCCCCTTAACCTTCCAGCACTGGGCAGGTGTCAGCCCGTATATCTCGGATTTCTCCTTAGCACGGACCTGTGTTTGTGGTAAACAGTCGCCTGGGTCGATTCTCTGCGGCCTCTTCACGCTCCGGCCGTGTGGCCTTCACGCTAATGAGGCGCCCCTTCTCCCGAAGTTACGGGGCCATTTTGCCGAGTTCCTTAACGAGGGTTCTTCCGAGCGCCTTAGGATTCTCTCCCTGCCTACCTGTGTCGGTTTACGGTACGGGCACCCGTTACCTGGCTAGAGGCTTTTCTCGGCAGTGTAGGGTCAGCGACTTCGGTACTCTAATTTCCCTCGGCATCGCTTCTCAGGATATGCCCGGACGGATTTGCCTATCCGGACTCCCTACCAGCTTGCACGGGCACTACCAACGGCCCGCTCCGCCTACCTTCCTGCGTCACCCCATTGCTCGTAACGGTAACTAGGTGGTACTGGAATATCAACCAGTTATCCATCGCCTACGCTTTACGCCTCGGCTTAGGACCCGACTAACCCTGTGAGGACGAGCCTTCCACAGGAAACCTTGGGCTTTCGGCGGTGGAGATTCTCACTCCACTTTTCGCTACTCATACCGGCATTCTCACTTCTGCACGCTCCACCATACCTTCCGGTATAGCTTCACCGCGTGCAGAACGCTCCCCTACCACGCACCATCCGGTGCATCCGCAGCTTCGGTGACAGGCTTTAGCCCCGATAATTTTCGGCGCAAGGTCACTCGACCAGTGAGCTATTACGCACTCTTTGAATGGTGGCTGCTTCTAAGCCAACATCCTGGTTGTCTGGGCAACCCCACATCCTTTACCACTTAGCCTGTACTTTGGGACCTTAGCTGACGGTCTGGGCTCTTTCCCTCTTGACTATGAAGCTTAGCCCACATAGTCTGACTCCCAGGAAACAAGTATCGGCATTCGGAGTTTGAAAGAGTTCGGTAACCTTGTTGGGCCCCTAGCTCGACCAGTGCTCTACCACCCATACTCTTTTACCTGAGGCTAGCCCTAAAGCTATTTCGGGGAGAACCAGCTATCTCTGGGTTCGATTGGCATTTCACCCCTACCCACAGCTCATCCTATAGCTTTTAAACGCTAATAAGTTCGGGCCTCCACGTGTTTTTACACACGCTTCACCCTGGCCATGGGTAGATCACTCCAGTTTCGGGTCTACAGCCTGCGACTATTTCGCCCTATTCAGACTCGCTTTCGCTTCGGCTCCGCGCCTTAAGCGCTTAACCTCGCCACAGACCGTAACTCGCCGGTTCATTCTTCAATAGGCACGCCGTCACTCCTTGCGGAGCTTCGACTGCTTGTAGGCACACGGTTTCAGGTTCTATTTCACTCCCCTCCCGGGGTTCTTTTCACCTTTCCCTCACGGTACTGGTTCACTATCGGTCACTAAGAAGTGTTTAGCCTTGGAGGGTGGTCCCCCCAGCTTCCCACGGGATTCCTCGTGTCCCGTGGTACTCGGGATCCTCACTGGAGTGCATTCCTTTTCGCCTACAGGGGTCTTACCTTCTCTGCCCGGCCTTCCCAGACCGTTCGGCTAAGGATTGCATTTCTTACTCCATGAAGCCTCTGCAATAGCTTCTGTGAGTCCCGCAACCCCGGTGCAGCAACGCTTGCAGGCTTACACTACACCGGTTTGGGCTCTTCCCCGTTCGCTCGCCGCTACTAGGAGAATCGCGGTTGCTTTCTCTTCCTCAGGGTACTTAGATGTTTCAGTTCCCCTGGTTCCCTTCCATGCCTTATGTGTTGGGGCATGGATGACACGGCATTACCCGTGCCGGGTTTCCCCATTCGGACATCCCCGGATCGATGCTCGCTTACAGCTCCCCGAGGCTTTTCGCAGTTAGCCACGTCCTTCTTCGGCTCTTAGTGCCATAGGCATCCACCGTGCGCCCTTAGTAGCTTGACCGCCGACTTCCTTAAGTCGTCTCGGTTTCTTTTATCCCACGGTGATCTCTTAACTGTGTAGTTGTCAAGGTACA
>JBFMGS010000102.1:0-5247 GCA_040752635.1 Bacillota bacterium | reverse complement strand
CCCGGCCGGCTAGCAAATCAGAGTCTCGAGGTGGAACGGATCCTGGCGCCTGTATGGCTCAGCAAACACAAACCGAGAATGACAACACGCACCCGCGTTCAGGTGAAAAGCCCTATCCATCTCCTTGTGCAAAGCGCGCCCCAGTTCTTCTGGGTTGCTGAACTCGCTCACCTCCTTCCCCACAAGTTTCTCAATCCCGCTGCGGCCGAAGAGCTCTTCCAACACCTGGGCGCTGAACGCCATCTGGCTTTTCAGTCTGCTCATCGCCGCTTCTTTCAGCTCCCATACATCGGTTACGTCCACCACGCAATTGGGGACTTCCGGTGTCATGTAGTAAATCGTATGGACGCGGTGCGGAGGTAAGTCCGGCATCTCCGAAGCTGCGAAGTCACGGGAAGCCAGGGCGATCGACTCCAGGTAAAGGATCATGGCCGGGCGCCGGTCCGGGTCAAGGTCGTGGTATGAATGCTCCGGATCCTGCGTAATCACGATGTCGGGCTTGACCTCGCGAATCACCTTCACAAGCTTCTTCTTGGATTCAACGTCGAAGTTGACCGCACCGTACTCGAAGTCTAGGAACCTCGTCTCAACCCCGAGGACATCAGCAGCTTCCTTCACTTGCGGCTGTGATTGCGGCCTGCAAAGCAGCACAGCAGCAACCGACCTGCCGCCTTGCCTGGCATTCTTGGCTAGCGCCCCGCCGCACTCGACGACCTCCATCCCGTATGTGGCCAGTAGAAGAACTGTCTTACCGCAACCGCACTTCATCGCTTCCACATCCTTTCTCGTGCCTTCAACGACCTCTTCAACTCAGTGAGTTATCCCTATACATCGTGCTACGAAATCACCATTCCGTAGCACCCCCAGAGAAACGGTTCGGTCCCGAACCGGGAATTCCTGCTGAGAGTTTTGCAAAAAACCTCCGGCAAGAGAATATACGGAGCCCGACGAACATGCTGATTAACTCTAATACACGGATTACCATATACGGATTAACTCCGACTCGCGTTACGGGTTCGCCATAAAATGTAGTCCGTGAATGGACCTCGCTATATAAACCGGTTCAGGGCTTCCTTCAATTCCTCTATTGTCTCCTTGCCACGGCCTTCCTCGACCGCTGAGACCACGCACTCTTCGATGTGGCTCTCCAGCACTATGCGGCCTACCTGGTCGAGCGCGGCGCGCACGGCGGCAATCTGCGTAAGCAACGCCGGACAGGGCTTTCCTTCCTCCCACATCCTTCTGACCGCGCGCACATGGCCCTCTACGCGAGCGAGCCTGTCCAAAACGTCCTGGTAAACCTTGCTGTGGTGGTGCTCCACTTACATACCTCCTCAAACCTCCGCACATACTCTCCCGTCTCTCACGGGCCCAGCGCGTCCGTTCCGGTACCATGCCCGCAAAACCCCGCTATTACTGAGAACAGAACCTTCGCGGCGAACGCAAGGTCAGCGACTGGCAGCCTCTCGTTCGGCCTGTGTTGTCTTGCAACGGTCTCGGCCGATCCAACCGGGAAGAACCCGTATGTGTCTACGCCTGCGCGTCTGAGATGGTTGCCATCGCTCATCCCGGGCGTCATGAACGGCGCGATTCCTGCGCCCGCGACCAGTTCCCGGACAGACCGATTGATCTCTCCAAACAAAGGCGTATCGCCGGAGGACCAGGTTGGTTCGTGGACTTCCAGCACCTCTACCCCCGCGTTCTCAATGCCGCGCCTTGCCAGAACATGCAAGAAATCGTCAACAGCACCGGATACCGGATGCCCGGGAACCACCCATCCTTCAACTTCCAGCAAATCCGTCACCGGATCCGTCTGTTCCTCGACCGTATGGACCACGAACACGTGGTTGAAAAGTTGTTCCAGGTCTACCTGATCCCCACAACCGCGCCACGACTCTCTCGGGAACATCCTGTTCCTTGCGGGTATCAACACTCTCCGAGGAGGGCGGACTCGCCTGCCTGCCCGGTCGAGGCGGGTTCTCACAAGCATCGAGACCTTTCCTTTCTCTGCAACCTGGCAGGTGTAGGCAATCCTTCCACGGAGCCTCACGGGGAAACCTCCCCCCTCGCCAATAGCGTACCTGCACCTGAGAAGGTCCGGCCTGTGTCTGAGGAGCCAGGCGATACCCCACTCTCCACCCTGTTCTTCGTCTGCCGTCGCCGCGAGCACGATCCCCCGGCGGAGCCTGATCGACATGCGGTGCACCAGCAGAATAGCGGTAAGGAACGTGACGAGCAGACCTTTGCAATCGAACGCCCCCCTGCCCCAGACTTCACCGTTGCCTTCCGCGCCGGAGAACGGGAGAACTTCCCACTGCTCGAGACTACCCGCAGGAGCTACATCGAGATGTGCAAGAAGGAGGAGATCTTCACGTCTACTGCCTTCCTCTCCAGGTAGCCGCGCTACGAAATTGCCTTTGCCTGGTTTTCCCCCGGTTATCTCGGAATCTAGCCCTTCAGCAGCCAGGATTTCCTTCAGGTAAAGCGCAGCTTCGGTTTCTCTGTCGGCGCCGGCGACCGTCGGGATGCGTATCAGCTTGATGAGGTGTTCCTTGGCCTCGCCCGCTACGAGCTGCCAATCCACCGAATTGACCACGCTCTTCACAGAGGTCACTTCGTGCACTCCTGCCCCCGGGCATAGGGAGAGATCTCGTTGCCACCGCGCCTTACCTATAGCTGATGATCACGTCCCTGTCCGAGCCGGAACCCGAGCAACCTCGCGGAATTCAAGACGACGAAGACGGACGCGACGTTATGCACAACGGCTGACATTATGGGCGACAGGATTCCAAGCGATGCAAGAGATACTCCGATGACGTTCACGGCGACCGCAAAGAGCCATATGTTCTGTTGAATGATTCCCACAGCCTTCCGGCTCAAGGCCAGGACGTCAGCGACCATCGTCAGGTTGTCCGCCATGAGCGCGATGTCAGAAGATTCGATTGCCACGTCCGTCCCGGCGGCGCCCATCGCTATACCCACATCTGCCAGAGTGAGAGCGGGAGCATCGTTCACGCCATCGCCCACCATAGCGACGGTCTCATGCTTGAGCTGCAAACCCTTGACGTAAGCCAGCTTCTCTTCCGGCAGAAGGTTCGCCTTCACCTCTGTGATGCCCGCCTCCGCAGCGATCGCACGTGCCGTGGCGCTGTTGTCCCCGGTCAGCATTACAAGCTTCTTGATTCCCAGGTCGCGCAACGCTCGGAGAGATCTAGCTGCGTCATGGCGCAGGGAATCTGCAACAGCGATACCACCTACGACCTCGCCGTCAACCATCACGACAAGCGCAGCACGGCCTAGTTTTTCCTGCTCAGCAAGCCAGGTGTCTACCTTTTCATCCACCTCTGCACCAGCATCCTCAAGCAATCGGCGGTTGCCGACCTCGACCAGGCGGCTCTCGACTTTGCCGCGCACTCCCTGACCGAACGCCACGGAGAAGTCCTCCGGGTCAGCGACAGAGACTCCCTCGTCGCTCGCCTTTGCCACGATTGCTTTCGCGATTGGGTGCTCCGACATCTTCTCCACGGCGGCCGCAGTGGCTATCAGTTCTTTCTGGTCTAACACCGTAAAAGGCCTCACTTCAGTGATCTGTGGACGGCCCTGGGTGAGCGTGCCGGTCTTATCAAAGCAAACTACGCTGACCCTGCCGGCTTTTTCGAGCGTGATACCTCCTTTTATGAGTGCGCCGCGCCGCGCCGCGTTTCCTACGCTCGCCACCACTGCTGTCGGCGTAGCCAGTACCAGCGCGCACGGGCACGCGATAACCAGGACAGACATCACCCTGAAGAGATCGTGCGTGAGAAACCAAACCAACAGGGCGATACCCAGGATTATGGGTGTGAAGAACTGCGCGAAGCGGTCCGCCGTTCGCTGTGACCGTCCCTTGCTGTTCTGCGCCTCGTATACTATCCCGATGATCCGCCCGAGGGTCGTATTCTCCCCAACCTTTTCGGCTTCGACCTCGAGAGCCCCCGTAAGGTTGATCGTCCCCGCGAAAACCCTTGCCCCGGGGGACTTGTCCACCGGCATCGACTCTCCGGTGATGGATGATTCGTCCAGCGCGGCCTGCCCTGAGATGACGACGCCATCGACTGGAACTCGGTCGCCCGGTTTTATGAGGAGAACGTCCCCCGCTCGAACCTCCTCAGCAGGCACTTCCACGTACTCGCCACCGCGTCGCACGCGCGCTTTATCCGGGGCAAGACGCACAAGTTCCCTCACCGCGTTGCGCGTACGCTCAAGCGTTATGTCTTCAAGGAACTCCCCGACGATCATCATGAATGCAACGACGGCTGCCGCGAGGTACTCGCCGATGTATCCAGAGCCGGCCAGAGCCAGCACCACCAGCACTCCGGCTGTCATCTTCTTTGTTTCCACCACCGCTACTAAGGTAGACCACAGCACGTATGCTCCGCCGGCGAGCATTGGGATAACTGCGAAATCAAAGCCGAGCGACTCCTTTTGCCCGGGCAAAAGGCTCACGAGTATAGTTACAAGAAGGAGCCCTGGATACAGCGCCTTCATCATCTCAGATCTCGATACAAACGCTCTTTTCGCGCTTGCATGGGACCTCGTTTCTTTGCTGATCACACCGTGATGCCCCTCATGCATAAACCTGGGGACCCCCTCTTCGATTCATACCTGAGATACCCTGGAGGCTCCTGAGGTCCTAGAAAAACCTCCAAATCACGAAGGCAAGGATGACGATGCCCGTAACTACCGCCGCCGCTATCTTGATTGTGCCATCGCGCGAGCGCGCCTTGCAGGTTGAACCACAACTATCATGCGAGTGGTGCCCGATGTGGTCACCATGATCGTGGCTGTGTTCGTGATCATGATCGTGCTCGTGATCGTGCGGATGACCACTGCTCATCTTCAGTTTGTCTTCTGTCTTATCAAGGATGCCATGATGCCCTTCGTGCATTAACCATCGCCCTTTCGCGAGATATCCTATCCCCCCGGAGGGGATACGATTTATTATACTGCGACATGCTGTCCAAAACTCCTGCTCCAATCGAACAGAATCTTCGCGGCTCAAACTTGGGAAGGCTTGTTTCGATGGACCGCTCTCCTGCCGAGCGGCGGATGGAACGCCACCCAGGTCTCGCGTAGGACCGCGCTTAGGGTTTGCGGGTCGCGGGACCACCCGCGCATCATGAGACGGCGCTTCTCGAGTCCCCGAGCCAGGACCCACCCGAAAGTGCCCTGCCATTCCCGGTCGTACTCAGACAGGGCACCGAGGTCGCC
>JBFMGS010000101.1:0-5303 GCA_040752635.1 Bacillota bacterium | reverse complement strand
AACGGGTATCACGCGGGCGCCCAAGAGCCTCATCCTGAAAACATTGAGCTCCTGGCGCCTCATGTCCTCCTCCCCCATGTAAATGTCACATTCGAGGCCGAACATGGCCGCCACGGTGGCTGTCGCGACCCCGTGCTGACCCGCGCCCGTTTCGGCGATAATGCGCCTCTTACCCATGCGTCTTGCGAGCAGTACCTGGCCGACAGTATTGTTGATCTTGTGCGCGCCGGTATGGTTTAAGTCCTCCCTCTTAAGGTAGATCTTTGCGCCCTCGAGCTTGCGTGTCAGCCGCTCGGCAAAGTAAAGCGGGGTCGGCCTTCCGCAGTAATACTTCAGGTAGTATTCAAGCTCCCTCTCAAACTCCGGGTCGAACTTACATGCCTCATAGCTCTCCTCAAGCTCGGTCAAGGCCGTCATGAGGGTCTCGGGCACAAAACGCCCGCCGAAGGCCCCAAAATATCCCCTTTCATCCGGCAAGCTCGCCACGTTCCCACCTCCGCACGTTCTCGATGAACTTTCGTATCTTAAGAAGATCTTTCCGGCCGCCGGTTTCCACGCCGGAACTCGTATCGACGCCGTAAGGCTTTGTAACCCTGAGTGCTTCAACCACGTTTTCCGGAGTGAGCCCCCCTGCCACAATCACCCGCTCCACGCTAAGGACGCCGGATCTGGTGAGCCGCTCGAAAAAACCCCAATCCCAAACCTTTCCCGTTCCACCTTGAGCTCCGGGCACACACGAATCCAACAAACACGCATGTATCCTGTCCCGGTAAGCCTCGACAGCCTGGAGGTCTTTAAGGGAAGCCACCCTGAAGGCCTTGATCACCTTGACAGGGAAAAGAGCGCAGTAATCCGGGTTTTCTCCGCCGTGAAGCTGAAGGACGTCAAGACGGAGATATTCTTGTATCTCGGCCACCTCCTGCCATGGGGCATCTACAAACACGCCCACCTTCTCAAGATCGGGCGGGAGTATCTCCGTTATACGCTTCGCCTCTCCAGGGGTGATCCTTCTTCTACTTTCGGCGAAGACAAATCCCACCGCATCGGCGCCTGCCTCGGCACATGCAAGGGCAGCCTCACGCGTGGTGATCCCGCATATCTTTATCCACACGCCGCCCGCCCGACTCTCCCGCACTTTCTTTCTTGCCTCCCAGTAATTCTCTAAGCTTGGAGCCCACATCCCGGGCCCGCATCAAGGCCTCGCCCACGAGGACGGCCTTCACCCCTGCGGCCTCAAGTCTCAGGATATCCTCTCTGGAAGATATCCCGCTTTCGCTCACAAGAAGCACTTCCTCAGGTACACAGGAGGCGAGCTCAATTGTGGTGGAGAGGCTGACCCGAAAGGTCCTGAGGTCCCGGTTGTTTATCCCTATTATGCGGGCCCCGGCCTCTACGGCGCGCCCCAATTCCTCCAGGGTGTGGACCTCAACCAGGACGTCCATATCGAGGCTCGTCGCAAGCTCCAACAGGCGGCGGAGCGTAGCATCATCTAAAATGGAGACTATGAGTAGCACAGCGTCCGCGCCTATGACCTTCGACTCACATACCTGGTAGTCGTCGATTACGAAGTCCTTCCGCAGGACGGGAAGGCTCGCGGCTTCCTTTGCGAGGGAGATGTGCTCCCTGCGTCCCTGGAAGTAACGCTCGTCCGTCAGGACGGAGATGGCCGATGCCCCGCCCTCTTCATAGGCCCGGGATAGCTCCCGCGGGTCGAAATCCTCGCGGATGAGACCCCTGGAGGGGGAAGCCCGCTTCATCTCCGCTATGACGGCCACTCCTTCCGAGGATGAGAGCCTCCTTGCAAAGCCCCGCGGAGGCCCGATGTCCCTCAGCTTTTCCTCGAGCGCCGTAAGCGGGAGAGCCATCCTGGACCGTTCTACCTCGGCGGCCTTATGACGAACAATCTCATCAAGCAACATACGCGTCTTACGCGGGCGCTCCCGCATTTGCCTCCTCTCTTGCCACGCTGTTGGTGAATTCGCGCAGAAGTTCGAGCTTACGAAGAGCCTCGCCTGAATCAATGGCTTCCCCGGCAAGCCTCACTCCTTCGGCGAAGTCTTTCGCCCTGCCTCCCGCCACGAGCGCGGCCGCAGCATTGAGCACCACCACATCCCGCTTGGGACCGGGCATCCCTTTGAGGATGTTGAGGGTGATCTCCGCGTTATCGCGCGGTTCTCCTCCGCGCAACTCCCCGGGGGTCGCCCTGGCGAGCCCGAAATCCTCGGGTTTGATATAGTAGGTGTTGACCTCGTTGTTCCTGACCTCCGTGACCTTGGTGGCCCCGATGGTCGAGATTTCATCCAGGCCGCCCGCTCCGTGGACCACAAAGGCCGCATCAACCCCCAGCCTCACCAAAACACCTGCGAGGGGTTCTGTGAGGTCGGGGTCGTAGACGCCCATGAGTTGGATCCTCGCGCCTGCAGGGTTAGTAAGGGGCCCCAGGACGTTGAACACTGTCCTGATTCCAACCTCCCGTCTTGCACGGATGGCGTATTTCATGGCGACATGCAGGACCGGGGCGAAGAGGAAGCCGATGCCCGTTTCATCTATACACGCGGCCACAGCCTCAGGGGGAAGGTTGATGTTCACCCCCAGGGCCTCCAGCACGTCGGCGCTTCCGCTCCTGCTTGACACGGAGCGGTTGCCGTGTTTTGCGACAGGGAGGCCGCAGGCGGCCACCACTAAGGCCGCGGTTGTGGAGATGTTGAAGGTGTTCATCATGTCGCCGCCCGTACCACAAGTGTCAACAAGGGAATCTCTGGACGGCTTCACCTTCAAGGCCCTGGAGCGCATGGCCCTGGCGCACCCCGCGATTTCGTCAACGGTCTCGCCCTTCATCCTGAGAGCGGTTATGAAGCCCGCTATCTGGGCGTCGGTTGCCTGGCCGCTCATGATTTCATCGACGGCAGCATAAGCCTCATCTTCTGTAAGGTTCTCCCTTGCCACTATCTTGGCGATCGTATCCTTCATAGTCATCCGGCATCCTCCCCTTCAAGGAAATTGTGGATTATTCTCTTTCCTTCTTCCGTGAGAATGGACTCGGGGTGAAACTGGACACCCCAGACCGGCAGACCCCTGTGCTTTATCCCCATGATCTCTCCGTCCTCGGAGGTCGCCGTCACTTGGAGACAGGCAGGGAACTTTCCGGGGTTGATGACGAGAGAGTGATAGCGTGCAGCGGTAAAGGGGTTCCTCAGCCCCTTGAAGATCCCGTGCCCATCGTGGGAGATCATGGAAACCTTGCCGTGCATAAGCCTCTTTGCAGGCACTATTTCGCCCCCGTAGGCCTGGCCGATAACCTGGTGCCCCAGACACACGCCAAGGATGGGTATCGAGCCTCCCAGACGCTCCACCAGCTCGAGGCATATTCCAGCTTCGTTCGGAGTGCAGGGCCCCGGAGAAATCACTATCCTCTCGGGCGAAAGCTCCAGTATTGCATCTACGGTAGTGGCGTCGTTACGAAAGACCGTTACGTTGCTTCCAAGCTCGCCCAGGTATTGAACGAGGTTGTATGTGAAAGAGTCGTAATTGTCGATGACAAGGGTCACGCCAACCCCTCCCTTGCGATCCTCAGCGCCTCGAACAGCGCCCTCGCCTTGCTTACGGTCTCATCGTACTCCAGGTGGGGTTCGGAATCGGCAACGATCCCTGCACCCGCCTGGGCATAGGCCTTTCCGTGTACGAAAACCATGGTTCTTATAGTGATGCACGTATCCATGTTCCCCGAGAAGGAAAAGTACCCCACGGCTCCGGCATAAGGACCCCGCTTTGTGGGTTCGAGCTCATCAATGATCTCCATCGCCCTCACCTTGGGTGCGCCCGAGACTGTCCCGGCAGGAAAGCAGGCTACAAGCGCATCCAGCGCATCCTTGTCTTCCCTGATTCTCCCCTTGACCTCGGTGACCAGGTGCATTACGTGGGAATACCTCTCGCAGGCCATGAAGGTCGGAACCCCCACGCTACCGTATTGCGAAACCTTCCCCAGGTCATTACGGCCGAGATCCACAAGCATAACGTGCTCAGCCCTCTCCTTCTCGTCACAAAGGAGTTCTTCTTCAAGGGCCCTATCGAGCTCGAGGGTCTTCCCCCTGGGCCTCGTACCTGCAATGGGTCTGGTTTCGACTACGCCGTCCTCGAGGCGCACCAGAAGTTCCGGAGAAGCCCCTGCGATCCTCACCTCCCCGAAATCCAGGTAATACATGTATGGCGATGGATTGAGGCTCCGGAGTGCCCGGTAGACGTCAAAGGGATGGACATCCATCTCGGCCTCAAACCTTTGCGAAAGAACAGCCTGAAAGATATCGCCTGCCCGGATGTAATCCTTTATCCTCCTCACCCTATCCTGGAAGTCTTCCCGGGTCATATTGCTCTGGAACTCAAGACTACCGCCTAACCCTGAGCTTCCCGTGGCATGGTGGAGGCACCCGGGCCTGCTGTTCTGGATGCGCCCAATGACCTCATCTATCTTCGCGACAGCTTCGTCATAGGAAGCCTCAGGGTCCCCCTCAATGCGGGCATTCGCTATCACTTTTATCCTGGAAGTGTAGTGGTCGAATGCAATGACGCTCCTCGGGAATATCAGATAAACGTCGGGTATCCCCAGGTCATCCCGGGGCCCACCTGGAAGCCGCTCGAAGAATCGTATAGTGTCGTAGCCCACATAGCCCACGGCCCCTCCAAAGAAGCGCGGGAGCCCGGGGATCATGACCGCCCTGTATTTCGCGAGAAGCTCCCGCAGACCACTTAGGGGGTTACCCTTCTTATCTACTCTTCGGCCTTCACCGTCAAGCTCGAGACGGTCACCCGATGCCCTGAATGTGAGGAAGGGCTCCCCAGCAATAAAGGAGTATCTTGCTAACTTGGTGCTTCCTTCGACGCTCTCGAGAAGACAGGAGTAGTTCTCGAGGAAAGCCTTGGCGTAAACGGAGACCGGCGTTTCGAGGTCCGCGATCATCTCGCGGTAGACCGGAACGAGATTACCCTCACGCGAAAGCCCGAGGAATTCCTTCCTGGACGGGTAGTAATGAGATACTTCAGCCATGGTCTTCTCCTCCGCCAGATAGTCCCACCAAAACAAAAGGCCTTTCGACCATAAGGGCGAAAGGCATTCTTCCGCGGTACCACCTTACTTGGATTCCACACAAGCGAGAGTCAGCGTTGCGGGATGTGCCGTGGTGCCTGCGGGCGAGAAACAAAAAGCCCTTCGTCTCCTGGGACGAAAGGCTCTCTTCCGCGGTACCACCCGGATTGGATTCCGTCTGGCTCCTTCAGGCAATGCTCTCGAAGGGGAATCCCACTCTTGA
>JBFMGS010000100.1:0-5490 GCA_040752635.1 Bacillota bacterium | reverse complement strand
CGCAAGAACGAACTATCCCCGGCAGAGATACACTAGGGTTCCTTCCCTCTCCAAGTGCAGCCTCTTAGCGCAGGACGAAGTCAATGGCGGACGCAAGAATGTCTGGGAAGTCACCGGGGAATTGGTGTCCCAAGTTGGGTTCGACCAGGAGTTCACATGGGAGGTCCCTGTTCGCCATTTCTGCGTGCAACGCCTTGACCCCCTGCAAGAACTGGTCCTTAAGATGACGGTCTTATTCGCGAGAAGCCTCCGCCGCCAGAGTTCTCAGGAACTCGGTAAACCCCCCGAGCTCTTCCTGGAGGTTGCCGTTGACTGCGGGAAGCCGAGATAAGAGAGGGATAAGCTTGTCCCAATCCAGGTTGAGCTCGTATACGTTCCTGAACAAGTGCCGAAACCTCCGGTAGTCGTCCAACTGTTTCTGGAGAGCTCTGCTAATGACTGCCGGCCTTACGTCAGGGATTTCCGTTGCGACCCTGGATAGAAGATCTCTATGCCAGGAGTCCCCCATCGGCAAACCCCCGTCGAAGTACTTCACGATTCTCTCAAAGGCGGTCTCTGCGGCGGAATAGAAGTGATGGAGGAGGGCGGCAAGGCCCATCATAGTAAGAAGATCTGGTTCCTTGCCCGCCGTGAGGTTTTCACAGTCCTTCTTGATCTCATCGGCTATCGTCCGGACCACCTGCATATCCGTGGCCAGTTCCGCAGCAAGGCTGAGGAGCCTCCTCTCCTCGACCACCATACAACACCGCTCCTTCCCTTCGCACCTTATCGACGAGGGACTTCGTGGCAGCCTTCAGATCTATGAGGTCAAACGGAAACCGCGTCATCTCTTCGATTGCGGCCACTGCCTCCCAGTAGCGTTCCGGCTCCAGTCCCCTTACTGCAATGTCGAGGTCCGAGGAGTCGTCGAACTCCTCCTCGTGCAAGGCAGAGCCGATGAGGTACACGGCATCGACCCCAAACCTGTCCGCGAGCATCCTGCCTATGGCTCGTGCTTCACTTCGAGCCTGCCGCGCCAGCTCGACCCTTCGCCGCCTGGCGGCCTCAAAGCGCTTTTCCCATGCGCGTATGAACGACCCGAACTCTCGTCGCATTGACGCAACCCTACCTCTGGCCGCGAAACGATCTTGTTGCCTTTCCATTATATCACAATACGGCCGCCATAGACGGCGTCGGGATTGAGGTTCGATGTGCACGTGAGGATGAATATCATCTGGGCCACGGTGCGGAGTATCGGAGCGGAATTAGGAAAGAGCAAGCTCAAATTCTACATGAACGCCGATTCGCTGTTCAGTTGCATTCGAGTTTCAGAGGTTCCTGAGGTCGAAGACAGACTCATAGGTCATGGAAGTTCCCCTGCATGACAGGCGGAGCCGCACCTTCACCAATGATGCCTTGTCGGGGGTGACGGCCCGCAGCGGTAGGTCGGGGTCAGCCTCGGGTGCCAGGTAGGCGAACTCGCAGGAGTCAACGGAGATGCTGGAGCTGAAAAGATCTTCGCCGTTCCGGGTGAGCGTGCCGGAAAGGGGATCGTCAGGGTCGGTAAATACGTAGTCCACCTCGGTCTTACCGTCCTGGAGGAGGCCACGGAGCCTGCCTTCCGATGAATCGCTGTAGATTCTCGTCGCGCCCCGCAAGTCCCTGGCGATGATCTCCATAACCCGCGCTCCCTCGGAAGACAAGCTGGAGCGAGCGTTGATCATTCGGTATGTACGTAGGGCAACGGAAACCGTGCTGAAGGCGACGGCGAGGACGAGCGGCACAATAGCAAGGACAACCAGGACTTCGACCAGAGTGAAGCCTTTCTCCATGGCAGAGTCCTTGACGTTCGCTGTTCTACGTACCACCGCGATCCACAAACCCTCCAACTCTCGCCTACTCTCCCCGAATGAAAGTCGTCAGAGAGCACAGGCTCGGGGCGTCATCTCGCATTGGATGCTCGTAAACGGATACGGTCACTTCCCACAAACGATTGGCGGGAGTGCTCGCATCCTCGTCTCGCACGGCCAGGAGTCTCTCCACATCATACGAGGTGCGCCCGCTGGGCCCCGTCACCGTGACAACCGTACGTCCTGCCGCGAACGAGCCTGCATCGAGGGACTTGACCGCTTCGATGGCGCTTCGCGCCAGTTCCAACGCCTCTGCTCTGTTCTCCCCTCTTACCTTGTTTGCAATCAAAGTGGCGATGCTTGACATGGCGGGAATAAGCAAGAGACCAATAAGCATGAGAGCGATCAGGACCTCGATGAGAGTGAACCCTCGGAGGTCCCGGAGGCACCTCGTAATGCTGGCCTGTTGCCGGCGGCGCCGGGTGCAGTCTTTCGCCCGCTGGCGTTTCACGCCGTTCCCTGGCATCGCAAGTCTCGCTCTCCCCTGGGCAACCTGAGCTACGGCTCAGAAGTCTTCCCCACTTTGTCGAGGGGTTGCCGGTGCTTGCACGACGGGGCATTTGAAACCTGATCAGTGCCCAGTGCAACACCGGCAACCCCGGGCAAGAGCCCGCACAGTCAAGAGTGGCATGGGTTTCTGGCTGCCAACTCGGCTCGCGCCCGGTGTGTCAGGGCTCTCGAAGTATCATGACACCGCTCCAACACTTCCGGAACGCGGTTCCGGTACTCCTCGCACCCTCCTCGATCACTCGGTCCCCTGGCCTGTCGTCATCGACCACGTCCCGCCTATGGGGGCAATGCTCTTCTTGCCCCCGATGAAATATGGGGGCTCGTTCCTGGAATCCAACAGCCTCTCGTCATAGTCGGCAACGAACGTGCTCGTTATGAGGGGCATGCCGGGGCTGACCACATTCCCGTTTACGACGACCTCCCCGGCAAGCGCCTCGTCTTGGGAGCCTACTACAACGAGGCCGGGATTGGAGTCAGACAAACCGGGCCAGGTGACCACGTTAGCGAACTGCTCTGCCGAGGCCTTGGACCAGCCAGCGTCTATCAACACGGCCTCCAGAAGATCGCCGAGAGAGTGCACGTTCCCCGCCTGTGAGTAGACGGGCCCGTTAATCAGGATGGACTGGCCGGCACCATTCAGGATAATCGCCCCGCGTGAGAGCATCGCCGGCCAGGCTAAAGCCGTGACCCGCGAAATACTCACGCTGCCCAGTATGTACACTGACGCATCTTCCGCAAAGACCCCCCCGCTGACAACTGAAGAGGAGTCTTCGGGGCCGGCCAGGCACAACACGACAGGCAGCCAATCGTCGCCCCCTTTATACGTCACCCGGCCTGCGACATACAGGGACCCGCCTATGGCGACCGGCGCGTCGCGGCTCCCGAGCAGCGTCAACTCGTACGAACCCGGCTTGCCGCCACCTTTGGACACCTCGCGGCATTGAACGCAAACCGAACCATCAATTGTGCCAACGATCCTTCCTACTCCGGTATCCTTCTTTAGGTTTCGGACGAATATGCTGCCATGGACCGGTCCGGCTATCTCTTCAATCGAGCATGATTCGATGTATATGTCGCCGTTCACAGGCCCCTCGATCCGATCCACTTTGCAATCGTAGAGATAGAGATCACCGTCCACAGGCCCGAGAATTGTGCCCACAGTCACGTTGCGATAGTAGAATGGGGGGCTTCCAGTTGGCGTGAACACCGAACCCAGATTCTTGTTCTTTGCGTCAAGGTCTTCAGGCCAGTCCCACCCGTCCAGTTGCGGGGCAACCGCGCTGCGATAAAGCTCCCAGTCCGGGACCGGGAACGGGCTGGACCCTGTGCCGTCCCACAAGATAGGCCGACTTACGCCGGCGGAAGGGTTCACCCTCGAGAGGTCGCACGCAGGAACATGCACCGTGTCCCATATCGCGCCTGCCAGGTCGCTTCCCACCTGCCTCGCGTACAAGACGTGACGCCACACCTCGGTTCCTTCGCCCACACTAACTGACACCACTATGTCTCTGGGAAAAGAGTCAGCTACCGACACCAACCTGTACGTGTTATCCTCAGAAGAGTAGCTATCCACGTAGGTAGTATAGGCGACGCCGTTGATCTCCCCGGCTACCTCCAGCGTCGAAAGCTCAACCGAGCCACCATCCCATGGCCCATTACCTTTCTTGCGCCCGTATGCGTGCCCGTGCCCCCGCCCTTTCTTGTCATAGCTGTGCCTATCCGGATGCGCCTTCCCCGACTCTTCAATGGTCGCCTCGAAGAGCCAGTGGTTGATGCCTGCCTCCGCTGCGTAGAGCGCCTTGGTCCTTTGAGCCGACCATGAGGTTGTGCGAGCGGCGAGGGTAACAAGGGTTATGCACGCAATGGTGATGATGGATATGAACGAAACGGCCAGGAGCACAGTGATGAAAGCCACGCCGCTGTCAGCGCGTGTGCCACGGCCGCGTCGAGTAGCCCGTTGCGTGTCGTCTTTCCTTGGACACCCGCGTCGCCCGAGCCCGGGGCACCTGCTCATTAGCCACCACTCCTACGGAGCATGACCGGCTGGTTCGTCAACACGGAACGACAACATTCTCGCTCTGGTGCAATACTTCTACACATTCCACGACACTCCTTTCCGTTGATGGACTGTTTCCTGGCAGTACACGGTGAAACGGAGGGACAGGTGGAGAAAAGCAAGCAAAACGAGAATGTTGGTGCTCCCTCATGGCCTAAAGCTCCTGGCGTTACAGAGGGCGAGGAGAGCCTGCTGTTCGAGTACCGCTCTTTGCTCGATAAGGTCAAAGGCGCGGAGAGCAGAGAGGATTTCGTGCTGTGGCGACGAATAGGTGCAAATATAGTGCGTGCTGCTATGTCGGATGGATAGCGAGTACAGGTAGGTGATGGAGTCCGCCGCAACCGCCCAAACAGGCTGATGACTCCTGCCAAGAGGAAACCTAGGGAAGGAGCATCAGGGTGGCAGCGATGGATAAAGTGCTATTGGTCGGGATAGGCGGTTTCATCGGGGCTACACTACGTTACTTCATCGGCAGTTTGGTACATCGGTATATCGATGCGGCACGGTTTCCATACGGAACTCTCACAGTGAACCTGGTAGGCTGTCTAGCCATCGGGTTTTTGGCAGGCCTTGTTGAGACTCGCGGGATTCTTACACCCGAGTCGCGCGCATTTGCCTTCATCGGGATACTGGGAGCATTCACCACGTTCTCTACGTTTGGCTACGAAACGATAAGTTTCTTGAGGGACGGACGGACCTTACCTGCGCTTGCTAACGTTGGCTTACATGTCCTGCTGGGCCTTGCTGCTGTCTGGGTTGGGGATGCGATATCCCGAGTGATGTGAGGTGATTCCGATGCAACGCGCTTCGGCGCATCACTTGACGCTGCCCTTGGTGTTCTGATAATATCCGGGTGACAATTAGTAATATCCGGGTGACAATTAGCTAGTGGCGATGAGGCTCGCCATGCATATAGAAGGAAAACTGCCTTACGGCTGATAGCCTCTACGGTCCGCCCGAGACCCGTAGAGGTTTTTGCTTGAGGAGGAATATCGGTGAGCAGGCACATGACTTACTATAACCTCATCGACGCAA
>JBFMGS010000099.1:0-5540 GCA_040752635.1 Bacillota bacterium | reverse complement strand
AAACGACAGCCCATCCTGGCAGGCGTTTTCCGCACAGACTGCCCCAGGATTGCCACGGACACAAAAACAGGGCTCTGCTAATTAGCAAAGCCCCAGTCAAACCTGGCGCGCCCGGAGGGATTTGAACCCCCGGCCCTCTGATCCGAAGTCAGATGCTCTATCCACTGAGCTACGGGCGCGCGAACTCGGTTTAATATGTGGTTGGCTCCGGTAAAGAAAACGGCCGACCGGCCGTTGTTGCGCAAAATCATGGCGGAGAGAGGGGGATTCGAACCCCCGCACGGTTTGTTCAACCGTCTAAAGGTTTAGCAAACCTTCCCCTTCAGCCTGCTTGGGTATCTCTCCGCTTGAGACAATCAGACTCGTGTTGGTCCGATCACACCCTGGCACCTGTTACTATAGCATATTTGGCGGCCGCGGGCAAGGCCCGGCTGGCTGGAAGATAGCGTCTTTTTGGGCACCGGATTGATACTATAGATACCCAACCTCGAACCTAAACCGTCAGGCGGCTATAGGGCACGGCGGGTCCGATTACGCACCTATGTAGCCGCACACTCGGTTAAGTTCTAGGTTGGCCATCTATAATCGCGCCGCGGGAGCTCACACGAGCTGAGTCGCAGGAGGAAAGATATGCAGCACTCAACGCTCGCTTAGATTACATCAGGTCGCCGCCCCCGTCTTGGGAGTTTCCCGCCCCATTCGGCGGACTCAAGAGCTTTTGGTTCAACACCAAGAGCACGAAGAGGGCGGCAGCGCCCGCCACCACTGCCGGGGGCACAAAGACCGCAACGCGCCCCTTGTCCATGAGCCACCCGAACGCAGGCGGTCCTGTCGCCACGCCGAAGAAGCGCACCGCGCCGTATACGGAAGTAACCATCCCGCGGGTCCGTCCGCTGGCCGCGCTCGTCACCATGGTGTTGAGTGAAGGCAGGACGAATCCGCTGCCCAGGCCGACCAGGACCGTGAACACTCCGAGCCAGAGAGGACCTTGTAGAACCGCCAAAGCCGCCAGTGCCCCTGAGATGATGGCAAGGCCGACCCAGGTGGCCGTCTTGAGCACGGTCCTGTGCTTCTGCATGAACAACCCGGTTAAGAAGGAGGTCGCGGCCATAACCAGTATCGGGAAGGCAATCAGAACTCCTTTGAGGACTCCGCCTACCTTGAACCGTCCCTCGAGGAGATCGGAGAAATAGAAGAGCACCCCAAAAAGGACGAAGAGAACCACTGCTCCCGCGAGGTAGCAGGCGACTAGAGACCAGCCCTTTGCCTTCAGCACTTTGCCAAGATCGGCGAAATAATCACGCGTCGGGGTTTGCTGTCCCTTCTTCTTTTTCTTTGGCTCAGGGCTCAGCACCCAAACACCGATAGCCGCCGGGATGGAGAGGGCTGCATACAGCACAAACGGTGCCCACCAGGCAAGTAGCGCCGCGCCGGCGCCGAGTACAGGGCTCAAGACCTTCCCGAGCCCGTTGGATGCTTCAAGTATGCCAAGCGCTTTGCTTCTCTCTTGCGACTGAAACATATCCCCGGCCAGCGCCATGGCAATGGGGGCCGTGCCTGCCGCGCCGATACCCTGAACCACCCTGGCCGCCAGGATGGGCGCGTACGGGCGTTTGAGGAATACCGCAGCCAGGGCCGCTCCCGCGCCTCCAAGGCCGTAGACTATGAGGCTGGGCGAGATGACGTTCTTGCGCCCGGTCCGGTCGGAAAGGATCCCCACAAAAACGATGACAAGCCCCGCTGGGACCGAGAAAGCGGTAATCAGAAAGCCCGTCTGGGGTTGGGTGAGATTCAGGACCGACCTTATCTTCGGCAAAACCGGGATTAGCATGGAGTTGCCCAGTACCATAATGAATGGCACGGTGCTAAGGACGGCGAAAGGCAGGATGGTCTTGGGCTTCACAGGCCGTCAGCCCCCTGTGTCAGGACCCTCCTAATGGCGAACCGTGCCGGCAACCTCGGTTCGCCCGGGAATCTTCGGGTCGCCCGTGACGGAAGGTCGCACCTGACGACACTGATACTAACAACGCGAGCATCATTCGGAATAGCGATGCTTGCACCAGACACGACGCCAGTCCTCCTCCGAGCGCAAACGCCGGATGCGGCACGAGCGACCCGGGCGGGGCTCGTACGCCGAAGAGAGCTGAAGGCGCTCTGGCAACCGAGTCAAGCAGATCATCAAGAGAAAGTGCCACCTATTGGGAACGAGTTTGGTCTTCCTGGGTGCGCGCTTAGTCTTCGCTAACCCGTCCCCCGATATGCACAGGCGCGAGACCTGCGCATGCAAGCGCAGCGTGCAGGCACGGGTCAGGTTTTGCAGTAGCTGCTATCCTGAGTGTTCCTCCAAACTCTAGCGGTCTGTTCCACAAGCCACCTCAATAGATATGTCACGAGGGGTAAACATCGTGCGAGAGGGGGCAGTCTCGAAGTGGGCAGCCTCCCGCTTCTGATCATCCTGGCCGTGGGATTCCTCTTTAGCAACCCGCTCATCGCGGGCGCCGCGGCTGCGCTGCTCTTCGTGGAGGCAATAGGATTTACGCCGCTGGTCGCGTTTCTGGAACAGCGAGCACTCCAGATGGGGTTGATCCTGCTTACGATCGCCGTCCTGACGCCGTTCGTCACGAAACACATCGGCCTGGAGCAAGTAGTGAATGCTTTCTGCACCTGGCCCGGGGTCCTGGCCATTATCGGAGGTGCGGCGGCAACGTATGTTAACGGCAAGGGCGTGGAACTCCTGCGGGCGCGCCCGGACATCATCGCCGGCATTCTGATCGGCACAATCATCGGCGTGTGTCTCCTCCGCGGCATCCCGGTAGGACCCCTTGCGGCTGCGGGTATCACTGCTCTGCTCATCCGGCTTTTCAGGTGCGGCTAACTACTCCTTCCTTCGCTGTGCTCAGGGAGGAACTGCCCGCTTTACCAGCAATCCGCGACAATCCGCGACGCCTGAGTCAGGCCTAAGACCGGGCGATCCCCGTCCTGTAGAACAATCGAGTTGACCCAGCTTGCCAGGGGTTTCGCGGCCATACAAGCTGCACTTGGATGAACGGGGCTCCGGGCGAAAAGGCGCCAGCAGGGCGGTCGGCAGGGCGGCATGGGATATGGCAGGACGATTTCAGTACGTTCGTGCAGGAGAATGAGCCGCGGATTGGCGAGGCCGCCAGCGGCCGGCAACACCTGAAGACTGCAGCGGGGCAAACGCAATGGCGGAGGAGGTGGGATTCGAACCCACGAGGGCCCTTAAGGACCCTGGCGATTTTCAAGACCGCTCCCTTAAGCCATCTCGGGCACTCCTCCGCGCAAAACCGCCGGGCCATCCCGGCATCGCAATTATACCACGCCCTGCACATGCAAGCAAGGAACACGACCGGATGCAGCACCGGACGCGCTGCGCCGGGACACAAGGCCGTTACTCGGCCGCCCCAGAGGCCGCCATACAGTGAACCGAGCGTCCTCTCCATCTTCCGAAGGCTCGCTGGCTGGTCCGACCCATAACCGCGAGGTGGGGTTTGCGGGGCCACCGGGGGTTGCAGGAGGGGTGACCGAGGCTCGGTTGGTACCCCTCGGATGCAACACCGGCAACCCCTGCGGAGTCCGCGTGCTAAGAAGTAGAGAAGGTAATCCGCTCGAGCCCGCCCATGTATGGCCGCAGGGCTTCCGGAATTGTCACGGAGCCGTCAGCCTCCTGGTAGTTCTCCAGGATCGCAGCGAAAGTGCGACCGACTGCGAGGCCAGATCCGTTCAGCGTGTGCACGTATTCAGGCTTAGCGCCCGGGGTCGGCCGGTACCTGATCTCGGCCCGCCTCGCCTGGAACGCCTCAAAGTTGCTGCACGACGAGATCTCGACATACCTTGCGTAGCTTGGCATCCATACCTCCGGGTCGTACTTCTTCGCCGCGGCGAACCCGACGTCGCCGGTGCACATCATGACGATCCGGTATGGCAGCTCCAGGCGCTGTAGCACATCCTCAGCGTCTCCCACCAGCTTTTCCAGCTCATCGTAGGACGTCTCAGGCTTTACGAACTTCACAAGCTCGACCTTATCGAACTCGTGCTGCCTCACGAGCCCCCGGGTGTCGCGGCCTGCAGATCCCGCCTCGGCGCGAAAACATGCCGTGTAGGCCACATGGTATATAGGAAGCTGGTCTGCCTCCAGGATCTCGCCACGGTAGAGGTTTGTGACGGGTACCTCAGCGGTGGGGACGAGGTAGTAGTCGGTGCCTTCGCAGCGGAACATGTCCTCCGCGAACTTCGGCAACTGCCCCGTCCCTATCATGCTGTCGCGGTTCACCAGGAACGGCGGGTAGATCTCGGTATAGCCGTGCTCCCCGGTGTGGAGGTCTATCATGAAGGCGGTGAGCGCCCGCACGAGCCGCGCGCCCGCGCCCCGGAACACTGTGAACCTTGCGCCGGTTATCTTAGCAGCGCGCTCGAAATCCAGGATGCCCAGGTTCACGCCTATATCCCAGTGGGGCCTGGGCTCGAACTCGAACTCCCTCGGCCTCCCCCACCTTCGAACTTCCACGTTCTCGGATTCGTCTTTCCCGAACGGCACCGTCGGATGGGGAATGTTCGGGATCGAGAGCAGAAGCCCGTTGAGCTTCCCATCAAGCCCACGGACGCTCTCGTCCATCTCCTTTATCCTCGCTGACACTTCGCGCATCTCGAGGATGGCCCCGGCCGCATCCCGCCCGTCCTTCTTCATGCGGGCTACCTCTTCTGACACCTCGTTGCGCCGCTTCTTGAGCTGTTCGACTTCGTAGATGAGCTTGCGCCTCTCCTCGTCCACCTGCAGCACCTCGTCGAGGATGGCGTCGCTCTCCCCGCGCCGCGCAAGGCTTTCTCTCACAACCTCAGGGTTCTGCCTGATGAACCTGATGTCCAACATAGCTATCCCTCCGTTACTTCTGATACTGGACTACCAATATAGGCTGCCTCTCCCGCAAGCTGCCTCCCACGTGAGTCGCGTCTACGTGGGCCCACATGTGTGCGGGTAAAGAGCACGTATACGTGCGCAAAAGAGAAAACCCCCCGCCCCTTGGGGCCGATCCCAAGGGACGAGAGGCATACTCCCGCGTTGCCACCCTAATTGACCGAAGGGCACACTCGCGCTCCTCCGGACCCCTCTACATGCGCTAACGGGCTAACCCGGCGAGGCATACTCGGCTTCCGCGGGCGTCGCCCGCGCGATGCCTTTCAACCTGCAGCTCCGAGGTGGATTTTAGCCCGCCCGCGCACCGGTTCCCACCGCACCCGGCTCTCTTCGGCATCGGGGCCGCGGCTTACTCGTCCTCTTCATCGCTCTAAGACCAAAGCTGGTTTTGGCTTGCGCTTATTATACCACCAGGAGCATCCGGGCACAATACCCCTCCCTACTCTCAGGCCGCCTTACGCCGCGCCCGAGCGCGCCAGAAGCGCCTCCCAGTTTCGGTCGATGTCGGCCTGGATCTCCTCGAGGATGTGCTCGTTCTCCGGCCTGAACAGGTGCCGGAACCTCCCCTGCTTCTCAAGCCATCCGCGGACCGGCTTCTTCTCCCTGG
>JBFMGS010000098.1:3379-5584 GCA_040752635.1 Bacillota bacterium | reverse complement strand
GGTAGGCCGAACCCTTCGTATATGGAAGGATAGACAAATAGTGAAGCCTGACTGTGGAGGCACCGGACATCTTCGTCTGAGCAGCGCGCCGGCCCGGTGAACAGGACGTGCTCCTGCAGCCCGAGATCGTTCACGCACCCTACCGCTTCATCGAAGTCATCACTCCGATATCCCCCGAGGACTAACTGATAGACTTTCCTTAAATGCTCCGGCAACAAGGAATACGCCTTGACCAGGGTAGTAACGTTCTTTCTAAAGCTAAAACCTCCGATGTAGAAGATATACTCGCCCTCAAGTTTGAACCGCTCTCTCAACCTGGCTCGTGCTGTGCGCTCCGGCACAGGCCCATAACCAGTTTCAAGCCCCTGATGTATCACCTGAAACCTGTCGTCCTCGAGGGGAATCAGCTTCTGGATGTCTTTCTTCACAGAATGTGATACCGCGATGATCTTTTCAGTCCCGGACAGATAAACCGGCATCCTCTCACGGATGAGTTGGATCCATTGGGCCGGATACTTCTCAGGAAACATCAGAGGGATCAGGTCGTGAAGGGTGACCACATAGGGGCGACTGGGCGGCCAGAATGCAATAAACCCGCTTCTTGGGCTGTGAAACAGGTCGATTTCGTACGCCTGCAAGAATGATGGCACGAACTCCTGCTCCCACCTGTCATCCGGGTACTCAGGAGAGACGATGAACTGGGCATTTGGTGCGGGGACTTCAAAACCATCGATGGGCCTGCCGTTTCTCAAGAAGTAGTAATCAATTGTCGGATCAAGCCCAGGGAGCCTCTCGAGCAGATTGTGAACGTAGTTCCCGATTCCGGTCGCCCAGTCCTTCATTTCCCTTGCATCTATAGCTATCCTCGGTCTTTCCCCATCCGCGCGTCACCTCGGGACTTCCGTGTCACGAGGGTTTCTGCATTACAAGAACAACATGGATCGTCCTCAGACTATGACGTCCGCATGCTGCGGAATCATCGCAAGCCGTCACCACATCTTATGCACAAATCGGGCAGGAAGGAACCTCATCGGAACCTAGCTCCATTAGACCCGAGTTTGGGTTTAGGAATGATCCCTGCTCTGACTGGGTTGCTGGGGCCTGTACGGCCTTTGAAACGAGGGGGCTGTAGAGGCCTTGAGCGAAGGCATGGCAGCGTGGCAGCTACCAGTACACCTGCATAACCTATGATAGCTGCACGAGAGGGGGAACACGGATGAAGCTCCGGAAATACTTCATCATAGGCGATCCTAATACGCAGAACCCCAACCCGGGAGATTCCTTCGCCAAGGACGGCGCGAAGCACCTGATAACTCTGGCGGAGTATAACGTCCCCATATTCTATGACGTGAACGCGTTCACACGCGACGAGGCTGTCTGGGATCTGGTCTTGAGGGAAGCTGATTACCTCATCATTGGGGGTAGACCAAGGTTGGGCGAAATCGAAGTCAAAACATACTGCGACTACTTCTTCTGGGAGGACATCGCCTCTGCCAAGGAAAAGGGCATAACCACGGCAGATCTCTGGGCAGGCAGCGGGTTTCGCGAATGGGATGTCGAGCGGATCCTGGGGCACTGCAAGAGCAACCCGACAGTGTCTCAGGTAGTCCAGTATGAGACTATACTGGACTACGTTGTCACTCGTGACCGTATCTCCCGAGATCTGATAGGACAGAAGACGGACAGGGTCGTCTTGCTTCCGTGCTCGTCATATTGGGCCGGCGACTGGCATCACGTCGCGCCCAAGGAGAAAGTAGTGAATGCGATCTCGCTAAGACCTCTGCCCGGCAACGAGTGGATCCTAGAAAAGCTCGTCAAATGGCAGGTGGAGTTGTTCAAAGACAAGCCCACATTCTTCATCGCGCACCAGGTGCAGGATCATAAGTGGTTTGTGGACCACTTCGGCCCTAGCGAATACCTTCTGTGCATATACGATCCCAGGTCACTCCTTGAGTTCTATTCTCGGGTTGACAAGCTGGTTTCCCTCAGAGTGCACGGGAGCATCCCGGCGTTGTCCTTCGGAGCGAGGGTATTCCACATCGCCACCGATAGTAGAAGCTATGCCCTCGAGGAATTCGGCGTAGACTCCACATTTTACGCAGACTTGATGCGTCGCGACGCGATTTCAGAAGAGGACTTCCAGCCCTCCAGGTTGGAAAAACGGTGCGCTGAACAGAGGTTCATAAGAGCCTTCCGGGATATGGT
>JBFMGS010000098.1:0-3279 GCA_040752635.1 Bacillota bacterium | reverse complement strand
GAAAGGGAGTTCAAACGATTTGCCCCGGAGGATATTCAGTTTGTGGGCAGGTACGATGTAGAACAGGCCGACCTTGTAGTAGTCCAGTTCATCGGCAGAGACGGCTTGGTGGATTACCTGATCGAGTCCGGCAGGCCGTATGCTGTCATCCTGTACTGCATCACGCCCGGCACTAGCCTGCGCAACATACAGTCCACCTATGACTATCGGTTGGTCAAGCAGGCGTGCTGCGTCTATTCCTTCCACCCCCTTCGCGAAATGGGGTTCGACGCGAATACGCTGCTGGGACCGCTCGGAGTAGACCCCGAAACCTTTTTCCTGGAACCCTCTGTGGCTCGATCGAACACGATCATCAGCACTGCGTGGGTAGCAGCCTCCGAGGGCTTCGGCGAAATCTACGGGGCAGTAACCCGCACACAGGGCAGGGTGGTCCACGTAGGGGGATCTCTTGCCGGAGAGTGCGGAGACATATTCCGCGGCGAATTCTACGTACGATATGAACATGTAACCGATGACAAGCTAAGGGCGCTTTACAACTCGTGCAAGTACGTTTCGGGCTTACGCAGGAGCTGCGGCTTCGAGCTTCCTGTGCTCGAGGGTCTCCTCTGCGGCTGCCGGCCGATTTGCTTCGATAACCCGTATTATACAAGGTGGTTCAAGGACTTTGCGGTGTTTGTGCCTGAAACCTCAGAGCGCCTGGTAGATGACCTTACCACCGTGTTCCGATCAGAGTACAGGCCGGTCACGCAAGATGAAATCGCATACGTGGCCAGCAACTTCAGCTGGCGTAGAATAGCACAGAGCTTTTGGGATTTGGTAAGACAGAGCTACGCGCCGTAGCGCGATGACATTGCACGTGAATCCATGGAGCGGCGGCTCCATGGATTCACGTGCAGAGGAAAGGCCACCGGATTACGAAGGCTTCCTTCCCTTCGCAATGAGGTTGCTTCCGCCATCCGAGTGTACATCCAACACTTCTACGCCGCACTTTTCCATGAGTACAGCCATCGACTTCAAGTCGAAGCCCGCCTTGTGCGTGTTCTCCGGGTAGTCCTGGGTGCCGTAAAGGAGTTCCACGAGACGTTCAGTGCCGAAATCACCTCGAAGGTATCCTGAGCAGATGGCCTCCAGATTAGGTGTGATGATCTCTATCTCGCCCTGAGGCTTCAGCACTCTGACCCATTCCTTTAGCACGCTCTCTACTTCGAGTCTGCCGAAGTGTTCAAGAACGTCCTTGGCAACGATGTAATCGGCGTTACAATCCGGAAACGGCAGCCTATCCACTGAACAGCAAATGTCAGTCCTTACCGTAGTCCGGATGTCTACGTTCACATAGCCGTCTCTATAATCACAACCGCAACCAAGGTTGAGCCGTACCAAACCGAACACCTCCTGCGGGTTTCCTGTAAACCCGTTTTCCCTCAGTATCCATTTCGCGGCCTCAAGAAGGGAGGTAGCTATATGGTCAGGCCAGACGCCCGTGTGATTCGTGAGTCGAACTACCTCCTCTTTTCCATGACCGGTCAAGACCAGGACTGCTCGACATCCGGTACTCTTCCCGGCTTCAACGTCGGTAAGCTTGTCGCCTATCAGGTACGACCGAGAGAGATCTATATGGAGCTCGGCGCTCGCCTGAAGGAGCATCCCTGGTTTAGGCTTCCGGCAGTTACAGTCCATACGGTACGGAGCTGTTCCTGTCTCCGGATGATGCGGGCAATAGTACACGCGGTCAACGCAAGTGCCTGCTTTCGTCAACTCATCTTGCAGTCTAAGGTTTATTAGCTCGACCGTTCGTTCATCGCACATTCCCCTTGAAACCGCCGACTGGTTAGCGACTACAACGACGAGTAGGCCGATAGACCTCAGTAGCTCAATGCCGTCCGCGGCACCAGGCAGGAGGCGAAGGTCGTCAGGGTCAGTAAGATAGTTGACCTCGACATTGATGGTCCCATCTCTGTCAAGGAAGACCGCTCTGTTATTCACCGTTTGACACCCGGCCTGCCTGGAGTTCTTCTTCAATGGCGGAGCAGATGATGTGACCAATCGCAAGATGCGCCTCCTGGATGTTGGGAGTGCGCACGGATGGGATAATCAGGGCGATATCTGCGGCTCTGGCGCCCTCCCCTCCCGTTCCCCCGGTGAGGCATACTGTGAAGACGCCCATTTCCCTTGCTGCGTGGAACGCCTGCACAACGTTTTGCGAGTTGCCGGATGTGCTTAAGCCGACAAGGACGTCGCCGGGACGGGCCAGTGTCTCAACCTGCCTTGAGAAAACCCGGCTGTAGCCGTAGTCGTTGGCTATTGCCGTGATGATGCTGTCACTTGCGGTCAGCGCTATTGCCGGGAGGCCATCCCGCTCAATCTTAAACCGTCCCACAAGTTCCCCCGCGATGTGCTGGGCTTCGGCTGCGCTGCCTCCGTTGCCACAGATGAGGACTTTCCCCCCGCACTTGTAGGTCTGTATCAGCCGCTCAATGATTGCTTCAACTGAAGTCGCACATTCCTCGCGGGTCCTAAGCATGACCTTTGAACTCTCCTCCAGCTCCGATCTGGCAGTCTCTGCGAACCTACCCATTTCAGTGGCCTCCCACGTTCGAAAATGTTGCACCAGGATAGAGGGAGGGTGCGTTCTCATCCGCCTCCCAGGTGTAAAGCCCTCTATCTTCAAATCCGAAGCGGATGATCTGCGCCCCGAGCGCCCTCACGGCCTTGGCAACGACGTGCTTTCTATCGAACGGACAATAGAGCAAGAGGTGGCCTCCTCCGCCGGCGCCCAGGATTTTCCCACCGATTGCCCCGGCTTGCCTGGCGGCACCATAGAGTTCGTCGATGTATTCGTTAGATATCCCGTCTGACAGCTTCCTTTTGCTTTCCCACGCGTGGTCCAGCAGTTCACCGAACTCGTTCAGTCTGCCGTGCAGCAACGCGTCCTTCATCAGGGTAGCCAGTGCTTTCAGCGAGGCAAGGGCCGAGATGACGTCCTTCTTCCCTTGGGCATAGTTGTTGACCTGACTTGCGATGTTGTTCGATGAGGGAGCCCTGCCACCCACATAGCAAAGCAGCAAATGACACCGCAGCTCATCGAGGATGTGATACGGAATGCGCAGCGGATTCACGACTGTTCTGTCGCGGAAGAACTCGATGAAATTGAAGCCGCCGAAAGTCGCCGCGTACTGGTCCTGCTTGCCTCCTTGGATCCCTAGCTGTTCTCTCTCGATGTGATACGCCAGCTCCGCAAGCTCGTAGCCGGTTAGCCTCCTGCCAAGCCAGTAAGCAAGT
>JBFMGS010000097.1:0-5655 GCA_040752635.1 Bacillota bacterium | reverse complement strand
GGGCTGGAAAGCGATCCGTAAGGGCCCAGGAACGCTTCTCTGTCAGTATCGTACCCGGCCACTTCCCCGCTGCACGCAAAGAACGCGAAGTGGTCCCTCTTCTCCCGATACTCGGTCTTGTGATAGATGACACCTCCGTCAACTTCCACCTCCCCGATGTTGAGGTTCCTCTGGAAGTTGGTTTCGTCATCAAGCGCGTCCCACAAGCAGAACTCAACGAATGAGAATACCGTAAGCTCCTCCTCGACGGGGTTGTTGTTTTCAAGAACCACCTGCCAGATCTCGAGAGGCGCGTCAACGGGAACGAAATAGGTGATAGCAGCGCCGATTCCGCGGCGGGACGACCTTATGGATGTGTACCCCAGGCCGTGCCTGCACACGTATGAGTCCAGCGACTTTCGCACCGGCTGCCAGGTGGGCGACCAAAAGTCCCCGTCGCCGTGTCGGATGAAGAGATACCTCCCGCCTTCGTCGGTGGGGATGTTGTTGTAGCGGTATCGCAGTATCCGCCTGAGCCTCGCGTCCGAATAGAAACTGTAGCCCCCGCCCGTGTTCGAAACAAGGCCGAAGTAGTCCCGGGTGCCGATGTAGTTTATCCATGGCGACGGCGTATCGGGACGTTCTATAACGTACTCCCGCGTCTTATTGTCGAAGTGCCCGTACTTCACCTGGAACAGCCCCTCCCTCATCCAATCCCATTTGCTACGCCTATTTACGCCGGGCGGGGATACCCTGGCGCGTATCCCCGCCGCGAGCCTCTGCTGCCCGGCCGCACGAAACCTGTGAGCACGCGGAGCCATCATTTCTCCCGCTTCAGAGCTTCGTCGACCTTCTTGGCCGCAGCATCCAGATACGTTTTCACCTCGTCGGCCTTGTACTTGCCCACGATGTAGTCGCTGAGGACCTTCTTGAACTCTGAGACTATGGCGTTCTCGATGTCACCCCACACAGCCAGCGGGGGGGTAGGCGGTCGCGTAGCCGAGCGTGGTCTTGAACGTCTTCCAGACTCCCGATGAATAGTAAGGATCATCGAAGGCAGCCAGGCTGGCGGGCAACATGTGCGACAGATTCTGAGTGTAATCCACAAGCTTCTCCTTCTTAAGGAGGAACTTTATCCACGCCTTGGCCGCGTCCTTGTTCTTGCTCGCCTTGAAGATCACAAGGTTGCTTCCCCCTGAGAAGGATGCTCGACCGCGAGTACCCTTAGGAGGCTCCACAACGCCGTAGTTAAGCTTGGGATTCTCTTGCTCGATGTTGGCGATGTTCCATGGGCCCATGAAGCACATCGCGACGTTGCCGTTTATGAACGCCGCATCGGCCTGGGGCTGATTGTACTCAGCGCAGGCCTTGTCGGCGAGCCCAGCCTCGACTAACCCTACATACCATCTCATCGCCTGCACGCCTGCTTCGCTGTTGAAAACGGCCTTCTTGTTGACCGTGTCTACGAGGTCGCCGCCGTTCGCCCAGAGGATGATCGCCCAGTTGTGGATGAGGTCCCACGCGTTCGTCCCTGCCATGGCAAACGCCTTGCCCTGGCCGATTTGCTTTGCGATGGCCTTACCTGCAGTAACGATCTCGTCGTAGGTCTGGGGCGGGCTCACCTTAGCCGCAGCAAACATGTCCTTGTTGTAGAAGAGGCACCGCGTCTCGGCAAACCAGGGCACCCCAAAGTGCTCTCCCTTGTAGGTCGTGGAGTCCAGGTTTGCTTTCATAAAGGCTGATGCCCCGCCGAACTCGGCGATGTTGATCTTCTCAAGCCCTCCGGTGGCAGCGAACTGCGGGTTCCATGTGGTTCCCACCTGAGATACGTCTGCTCCTTCCCCGGTCGCAACAGCGGACGCTATCCGCGGCCACGCGTCCCCCCATCCTACGATCTCCCACTTCACCTTAACACCCGTCTCGGTCTCGAACTCCTGCGCCGCCTTATTCAGCCAAGTCACGTGGGTCTCATCCGGAGCGTTCGGCATCACCCAGAAGGTTATCTGCTTAGGTGCGGCGGCCGCCGTCGCGACGCCTGCGATCACAAACAGAACGGCGCAGGTGAGAATAACCCTTCTCAGTTTCATTTCGGTTCTGCCTCCCTTGATTGGCATATCGCCTTTGCTCTGAATTCCTGACGACCTTCCAGCCCCAACGATCCTCTGAGTCTCAATCCCAACCGTCTACCCTGGAGCTACCTTCGTGTCTCGAACCATGTATCCGGCCTCCTGTCTCACCTCCTGTGGTTGAGCCGCGCGCGACCGGCCTCCGCTCGCGTCAACCCTTAATTGATCCAGCTATAAGCCCTTCCACGATGTGCCTTTGGATGAGCGTGAAAAGCGCGAGGACCGGTAAAGTCACGATGATGCAGGCTGCCATCATGCCCGCCCAGCGCGCCTCCTGGGTGGTGATGTACTCGAGAATGCCCAACGCTACGGTCTTGGTCTCACGACCTGTAAGAAGCGAAGCAAATAGTATCTCGTTCCAGCTCATGATGAACGCGTATATGCCGACGGCTGCGATTCCGGGTCTCGCGACCGGGATGATCACCCGGAAGAGGGCGCCTGTGGGTGTGCACCCATCGATTTGCGCCTGTTCGTCTATTTCCCGCGGTATGGAGGCAAAGAAACTCCGAAGCATCAGGATGCTAAACGGTATGGCGAACGAGGCGTAGGTGAAGACCAGCCCTGTGTAGGTGTTTTTGAGCTGTACGCCGAACCACTTGTTTACGTAGACGAAGAGCACGAAGTATGGGATCAGGAACAGTATGCCGGGGAACATCTGGGTTACGAGCAGCGAAAGCACGTACGGGCCCTTTCCCCGAAACTCGAACCGCGCCAGGGAGTAGCCAGCGAGGACACAGACGGTGAGGCACACGAGCATCGTTCCGAGAGAGATGATCAGGCTGTTCTTGAAGTAGTCCAGGATCCGCACAGTCTTGTTGACGTTTCGGTAGTTATCCAGGGTGAACGTGCGCGGGATCCACCTGGGCGCGAGCCTGGGGTCGGTTATGTCAGCCGACTGTATCTCGAGGCTGGTCTTAAACGACCCCGACACCATCCAGGCATAAGGCAGCAGCACCACGAACAGCACAAGGCAGACCGCTGCATACAGGGCGGCCCTGGAAGCCAGCCGTTCAACCTTGACTCTCCTCGATCTCCGCCCGTGACAACTCATGGTCGTCATCAGTCCTCCACTGACTTGCCGGGCTTCAAGGCCCGCAGGTAAATCACGGCCACGACCGTCATCATGGCTACCAGAACCACAGACATCGACGCGCCGAGCCCGTACCTGAGACTGTCGAAGGCCTCCCGGACGATGAACGTCGAGGGCACTTCTGCATAGATGCCGGGGTCGTCGCCGAGCATAACGCGGAACTGGTTGTAGGCGTTGAAGTTCCACAGGATGGACAGCAGGATGAGCGTCTTCGTCACGGGCAGAATGTGCGGCCACGTGACATACCGGAACCTCTGCCACCAGTTGGCTCCGTCGATCTCGGCGCACTCGAGGAGTTCCTGAGGAACCGACTGGAGGCCCGCGAGGAGCAGCAGGCATGCGAAGGGCCAACCCTTCCAGATGCTCGCTACCATCACTGCGAACATCGTTCTAGTCCCCACGAGCCATACCAGCGGTTCCTTAATGAGCCCGAGGGTCATCAGGAAGCTGTTCACGATGCCCACCCGAGCCTGAAAGATGAATCGCCAGACGCTGTAAGCCACCGAGTCAGGCATTATGTACGGCAGGAGCACAAGCCCGCGCACGAGGGTTCTGCCGAAGAAGCGCTGGTTGAGAAGGAGAGCAACCCCCAGGCCGATGATGTACCCGACGGTGATCGTGATCGCGCTGTAGTAGACAATGTTGGCTACGGACCGCATGAAGAGCAGCCCATCGGGGTCGGCCAGGTTGAGTGCCTCGAAGTAGTTCCGAAGGCCGATGAACGGCGCTGCGCGCCAGTTGGCAAGGGTGTAGATGTCCAGGTCGCGGAAGCTTATGAAGACCCCCCATATAATAGGGATCACGTGAACGAACAACGTGCCTACGAGTGCGGGCGTTATCAGCAGATAAGGCAACCGCTTTCCCCGCGGGCGGTTTGCCCGTCCGCTACGTCCACCGGCACCCGTCTCTGGACGAACTGGCGACTCCACCGATATGCCACCTCACCTGCGTGATATCGACCCGCCGCTAACGAGTGTCCATCGATGTCATTTCTTTGCCCAAAAAAGGACCTCACTGCGCCGGCACCAACATCGTCGGCTTCAGGACGATCCCTGGTATGTCACGGTGCTCGGAGATCACGGAAACGATGACGTCAGCAGCAAGTCGCCCCTGCTCGTACAGGGGCGCCTGTATTCCCCCGAGCGACGGCTCTATCGCCCTGGTAGACGGCAGACAGTCACCCGTCAGCAAAAGAAACCCCCGCTGGGCGTCGCGCACGTCGAGGAGCCCGCGCTCGCGCAGTGCGCGCAACGCCCCGAGCGCCATGGGATCGCTGCTGCAGATTATCGCCGAGATCGACCCGTCCTGGTCGAGGAGACGGCAAGCTGCCCAGTAGCCTCCCGTCACGGTGTAGTCCCCCTCGCGCACCAGGTGCTCGTCGTACTTCACCCCCGCCTGCTCCAGGGCGGCTTTATACCCCTCCACGATGCTGCGCTTGTTGGGCAGGAGGAAGTTCCTGGGTTCCCTGATGAGACCGACGCGCGTGTGACCGAGCGAAAGGGCGTACCGGGTCGCGGCCGTCCCTCCCGCGACCGCGTCGATCTCCACAAAGTTGTGGGTTTGCTCGGGATAGCAGTAGCCTAGCGATGCAAAGTGGAACCCCTGCTCTGAAAGCTCTTTGACTATCGCTTCCGCTCCAGCCATGCCGTAGAGTATCACCCCGTCAACATTTCGCCGCTTGGTGAGCCGAACGACTTCCTTGAGAGCCTCGTCCTTGTTCGTGGGCACCGACAGGACCATGTCGTAGCCTTTCTCGTTAAGAAGGTCATGGGCGCCCTTGATTTGCTCGATCATGCCTGGGTCGTGAAACACGAAGTCCGAGCCGAACGGGACGACAAACCCTATTGCACCTGTGCGCTTCTGCCTGAGGCTTCGCGCCGATGAGTTCGGGTGGAAATCCAAAGCATCTATGGCCGCCTCAACCCGCGCCCGGGTCTCGTCTCTCACCAGTTTGCTGCGGTTGAGGACGCGTGAGACCGTCTTGACTGAGACATTCGCCTTCTTGGCTACGTCGTATATGGTTGCCACGGTGCGTCGCCCCTGTTAGAGGATAGCCTGCTGTGTTCTGTCTATCGATGTCAAGAGATTAATTCAACACAACCCGCTTGATTCCTCCTTTGCGATCGCATCCTGTGAAGATTTTTTCTCGCATCTGTCTATGGATGTCATATTCACTCCTCGCCGCGGACCCTGGGGAAACGAGGATTCAACGGACGCGGGGAGAAGAACTCGTCAGAGGCCGCTCTGAAAACGAGCTCAGAGCCGGAAGCCCTTGCCCGGCGAGAGCCTTTGTCGACCGGGTATGAAGTCGGCGAGAGCAGGCGAAGCGAAAAGCAGTCTTTCGGCGCAAACAAAAAAGCCTTCCGGCAGCGACCTACTCTCCCGCACCGTTTCCAGTGCAGTACCATCGGCGCAGGAGGGCTTAACTTCTGTGTTCGGAATGGGAACAGGTGTTGCCCC
>JBFMGS010000096.1:1249-5713 GCA_040752635.1 Bacillota bacterium | reverse complement strand
CGAAACGATCTGCCTGGAAAACGCCTCAATCTCGCGAGCCGACCTTCCCCCGTAAGGTACCCTCGCCGTGTCGCCGAAGTAAAGAATGCGCTCGTTCGGAAGTTGGCGCTGCACCTCGCGGACCACAGTAAGCCCGCCCACCCCTGAGTCGTAGATCCCTATCGCCCTCGTATCCACCGGGTTCACCCCCACACACAGGTGCTACAGTGCTAACTATAATATGTGCGAAGCGGCCCTTACTGCAACAGTTGAGTGCAGTTGAGTACGTCTAATTCGACCTCCCGAAAGCACAGCTATTCAGACGGCGACCGGAGAGATCCGTGCGTGGCAGGCTGCCTCCGAAGAAAGCCCGGTGGCACCCACCCGGGGCAGGCCTCCGAGGAGTTAGGCCTTCAGACCTGGGCACTAAGATTGATCAAGCAGCGGTAGATCACGTCAGCGAGGCGGACTCCCAGAAGCGTCAGGAGCAGCAGGTGCCGCGCTCGGCTGGGCGCCTGATGGTGCCGGACCCGGGCTTGCTGAATCCTGGGGGTTCGACGCCGGTGCGGGCGATGCGGGCGGTGCGGCGGGGGCAGCCGGCGCACTCGGCGCTTCCGCGCCCCCGCTTTCGGCTTCCATGCGCCACTGGAAATACCCGAGAATCCCGTTTGTAATCCCGCGCGCGGCCTTCTTTCGGAAATCCTCGTCCATCAGGAGCAACTCTTCAGCGAGATTCGACATGAACACGACCTCAACCAAGCATGACGGCATCTTCGTCTCTCGAATCACGTATAGGTCGGGCCTTTCACGAATGCCCCGGTCGGCGAGGCCGATCTCCTTCACGAGGTTGGACTGGACGTGCTCAGCCAGCCGCCGACTCATGGGCACGTTTGTGGAGTAGAGCGTTTCCGTCCCGGCCGGGATCTCGCTCTTGCCAGCATTGGCGTGCACGCTAACAAAGGCATCGGCCCTCGCTTCGTTCGCGATCCTGACTCGCTCGGGCAAGAAAACGCTTACGTCATCTGTGCGAGTGAGAACGGCCCGGGCACCTGCATCTTGCAGCATTGTACCGATAAGCTTCGAAATGTCAAGAGTCACAGCCTTTTCCTGCAGGCCGGTGGGGCCTATAGCCCCGGGGTCAGCGCCGCCGTGTCCCGGGTCTATTACTAGAGTCTTCTTGTAGACAGAGGACCTGGCAACCTCCACGCTCACCTCAGAAGAGGTGCTGTCAGATATCAACGAATGCCCAATGTAATAGGGAAGATCCAGGACCACCCTCACAGTCATCGGCCCGAACTGCGCCAGGCGGATCCTTTCAACGGTGCCGTCCCCGACCGGGATTGTGCAATCAGGGGCATCGAGCACAGAATCCTCGAAATCCAGGACGATCCTATGGGGCTCGGAAAGCCGGGTAAACTTCATCTGCGGTCGACCGCTGGATTTAACGCTGACCGTCGTCGATCTCACGCCTGTGGTGAACGTAGCACCCTTGATCCGGTAACCGAGGTCAACCACCACCTCGCCCGGTCTGTCTGACGAGGTAAACACCGAATACGTCGTCGTCCGCGAAAGGTCCATGACCACGCGCACCGTGTCGGGAGAGTGCTGGCTTGCACGAATCTGACGCACGATCTCATGAGACACGGGCATCGGCGCAGTGTCCGACGCAAGAACGGTATCAGGCAGGTCCACAACGATCCTGGCTGGATTGACCAGAATCGAGGTCCTGTACCTAAGCTTACCCGTGCCTTTGATCGTAGCCCCGGCTCGCCCGTGCACGTCATGGAATTCCACCCCGGTCACTCTTTGAGGAAACGCGATTACGATCTGATCAGGCCGGTCCTCCGGCTGGTTTACTGTACAGGCCGAACTGCGGACGAGATCAACGACCACTCTGACTACGGTGTGGTTGAACTGGGCAATTCTTACCTTGTTGACTACCCCGTCGCCGACCGTGATCGGCTCCCGCTGAGAAGGGAGTATCGCGCCATCAATGTCAACAACGAGTCGGTCAGGCTCTTTCAGCACGAAGGAGGTGTAAGTCGCCTTGCCAGTGAGCGCCACCGTGATGGTCGTCCGGCCGTCCATCTCTGCGCAGTTGACAGCAAGGACCCGCACCGGCGCCTGTCCGGCGGCAGAAGCCGCCGCATGCGCGGTCGCGCATGCTATCGCCACGGCCACGGCCATCGATGTGAGAACAAGTAGTATCAAGCACTTACTGCTACTGCGGCTTGCCAGCCCCAATCCACTGCCCCCTGATCTAAACTGCTGCTAACTTTTCTTTCGACTTGGTTCAACAATTTCCTCTTCCTTTTGCCAGGATAGGCATGGCATTCCAGAGGTAAGCTGGTTGAGGGCAGAATAAGCCGGCGAAGGCGGTACCCGGCATCGGAACAACTCGCTCGGACTGGTCCGGTTACCCCGGCCGCGGCGGGGTGGAACAGGCGAATGCCTGGCCCCGGGCTTGCTGTTTTCTGGATGCCCCAGGTGCGTATGCACTCAGCGCGCTTCTACCAGGCCGGAAGATGCTCGTAGCTTCTTCACTTCACCTTAACAGGCCTGTAATATGAGTTTGGGGTGAACAGGGTGGCTGAGGGTTTCTCGTCGGCGGGCAGTCGGATCAGGAAACTCAGGCGCATGAAGCGTCTTACACAGGAAGAGCTCGGAGAGCTCGCCGGTTTGCACCCTAGCTACGTCGGCCAGGTGGAAAGGGGTCAAAGGACCCCATCGGTGAAAACTCTCGAGGCCATGGCCCGCGCCCTCGGAATTGACGCGTCGTTTCTGCTGAGAACGACAGACGGCCCGGATTCCCCCGTCGAAGATCTTCTCGCCCTCGTCGCGGTGGCATCGCCGCAGCAGGTGCAGCTCATCACCAGGATCGCTGAGACCGTGCTTTCTTCCGGTTATCAGGTCGATCGAAACCGAAGAAACACTCAGGACGAAGAGCCGCCTACCTTTCCCAAACCATCAAAGTAAGTCTCAGAGACTCTCGGAACGGAGAGTCCTGCCAATCGCCGTTCGCGTTGCATTCACTCCGATGCTTTCGGGAGACTGTTCACCACTCTTGCAACCAGGCTCTCCACTTCCTGGCGTCGCTTAGCTACGAGATCGTAGACAAACAGGCCGTCGCGTTCGGCTATACCGGCCACAACGGCAACTTCTACCTCACCTGAAGAAGCAGCCTGCCAGACGATCCTGATCGATTTCTTGTCCACGTAAATGCTTCGAAAGCCAGCAAGGAGACGCCCGGGTTGGTTTTCGAGGGGTTTACCGAGCTGTCGCGGAGCCTTTGCGATTTTGTCCAACGCCTTGATCACTTTGATCTGTCTGCCCCTGTCGAGAGCCAGGAAATCCTCCTCGGCCTCGGGGTAGAATCTAACGTTCGCAGGCAGGAGTTCACTCAGCTTCGAGTTCGACATCGGGCGCCGCCTCCAGCTCGTCTGCTGTTATGCCTGCCTTCAGGACAACATCAGAAAGCGAAGGCAGCGCGTCTTTCGATAACGCGCGCGAGAGCAGGCGCGTGACCAGCTCAAGTTGAAGCGCGAGCTCAACCGATTCTTCTGCCTTCTGCCAAAGCTGCTCGAAGTTATCGTACGGTAGGATCGCAGTTCTTGGCTCTGAGCCGGAGAACACCAGCAGGAATTGCTTCTCATCGAGTCTGGGCTCAACGACGGTGCGCCATTTGCGCTGGAGATCCGTAAAGCTGATGATCTGATCACGTGTGAACGCGGGCTTGTGCCTGGTCACTGTCAACATCTCTCCCATAGAAAGTGATAATCTCCTTTCATGTTATGCATTCAGGCTAAGACTATCCGTCGAGTTGTCATGCGGATGTTGGTACGTCTATTATAGCGCATCGCTATATGGACATCAATTGTCAACGCCGTTCGCCGTTTCGCCGTTTCGAGTTTTGAAGGTTTGTCCTGGAGCACTCGAGAGGCCCGCGTTGGGCGGACAGCTATGGCCGGGTTGCAACAAATGCAGCAAAGGGGAGGAGTGCCTCTCCACAGAGGTGAGGCCGTGTAGCTAAGAGCAACGGCGTAGTCAAAATCAGCCCGATCCGTCATCGCTAAAGCCCTGCTATAGGGCTTTTCTCACTTGTCGATTCCTCAAACTCGATAGGCTCAAGAGACACTTGGAGCCGGCCTCTCATCAGGGCCGGCCCGTGCTCCGCTGGTTTCTAGTATCTGCACAACCTTCTGCACCAGGTCAGGGTCGAACTGGGTCCCTGCACAGCGCTCAAGTTCGCGCACAGCCTGCTCGTGGGTTAGCGCCTTCCGGTAAGGGCGGTCGCTGGTCATTGCATCGTAGGCGTCCACAATAGCAAGGATGCGGCATTCGAGCGGGATCTCTTTACCTTTGAGCCCGAGCGGATAGCCCTGACCGTTCCACCATTCGTGGTGTTTCAAGATCCAATCCGAAATCGGGACCAGATCAGGCGCGGACTGCGCAATGCGGAGGCCGATCTCGCAGTGGAGCCTCATC
>JBFMGS010000096.1:0-1149 GCA_040752635.1 Bacillota bacterium | reverse complement strand
CTTCTACAAGTGTCGCTTCTGGCAGCAAACCCAATCGAAGTGCTCAGGGGCCGTTCCGGGTTTGCCGCGTTGTATCTGTCAACCGCATCCCGAAGCCCCGAGCACACGCGCCCCGTGGCGGTTTCGTCGCTGCCTGGGAGCAACATGGCGAATTCATCGCCTCCGATCCGAGCCACGGTACCTCCTCCGGGGAACGTCTCCTTGAACACAGCGGCGACGGCGAGGAGTAGCTCGTCACCTGCATCATGCCCGAGGGTATCGTTTACGAGCTTGAGCCCGTCCACATCACAGAGAACTATTCCAACCGGCGCACAACTCCCGGCCTCGAGACGGTGCATCTCCTGCTCGAAGTAGGTGCGGTTGTGGAGCCCGGTGAGGGAGTCGGTCATGCTGAGATGGCGGTGACGTTCTTCGCTCGCCCGCAACTCACCCTGGTACCGCTCGAGCGCCTCCAGCATTCGGTTAATCTCCCTGGCCAGGTCCGAGAGTTCATCGCGTCCCGCCACCGGCACCCTCGTGGAAAGGTCGCCGCTAGCACCGATGCCGCTTACGCTTGCGCTCAAAAGGGCAAGCCGAGATAGCACCGTTCTTTCCAGGAACGCAAGGATCACTATGCCGAACACCAAGCCGGCCGCTAGAAGCCATGAGGTGAAGTAGAGAACGCTGCTCTGACCCTTCTTGTAGATGCTCCTGGGGACCTGCACTTTCAACACGAGGCCGGGTTCCCCCGAGATGTCCTTGAGCGGCGCATGTCCTGCAATGAATTCCGTTCCGAGCGGCCGGACGCAAATGGGCTCCTGCTCAGATAGAGATGCGAGCGCTGCCTGAAAGTCGGGCGGGATCTCGGGTCCGCTTAACCGTTGTACTGTAATCGATAGATGAGTGGTTTCTGCCAGGCGCTGAACCGCAGTAGAATCAAGGTACCGTCCCATGATAAGCGTTCCGCGGCTCGGGCCTTTCCATTCACTGGTCAGGATGGGCCTTGCGGCAAGGAGCATGGGGCCTTCCGGGAGGACTGCAATCCCCGTTGCGGTGCTTATTGTGGTGCTGCGGGATCGAATGCGGCCATTCGGAGCGATGTACTCCTGCAGCCCTCTTGGAACGGGAATGGCCTCGCCCTCATTCAGGTCGAACCCCTTGCCAAAGACG